>JAJUIU010000145.1 GCA_029267445.1 Rhodospirillaceae bacterium | reverse complement strand
GGTGAAGAGCGGCACCAGCGCGATCATCAGGTACCAGTTGGCCGTGATCTGCACCGTGTAGGCAGGATCGATCAGCCGGGCCGCCGCCTGGGTGATGCCGGCCAGCAGCGGGTCGAGCCCCGTCAGCAGCAGGTTGGCGCTGAACCCGCCGGCCACACCGGCGAAGGCGGCGGCGAGCCCGGCGACCGGGTGGCGGCCGACGCTGTAGTAGAGGGCGGCCGCCAGCGGCGTCAGCACCACGTAGCCCGCGTCGGTGGCGAGGCTGGACTGGATGCCCGCGAACACCACGGCGACGGTGAGCAGCCGGGCCGGCATGGCCCGCACGAAGGCGCCCAGCGACACGGCGATCAGGCCCGTCCGCTCCGCCACGCCGACACCCATCATGACGATCAGCACCAGGGCCAGCGGCGGGAAGTTGGCGAAGATCTGCGGCAGCTCCACCAGCAGGCGGCGGATCTGCGCGCCGTCCAGCAGGCTGACGGCCGCGACCTCCTTGCCGGTGCCGGGATGCACGGCCGACACGCCCGCCGCCGCGAAGACCGCCGACAGCGCAACCAGCAGCACGATGGCGATCAGGAACAGTGTCGCGGGATCGGGCAGGCGGTTGCCCGCGCGCTCCACCCCGTCCAGGATGCGCTGTCCCCAGCCCCGCCGTCCGTTCATCGCCTGCTCGCCCATGCCCCTCGCCCCCATTTCTTGAACCGGCCTCTTGTTCCGGGCCAGCAGGGAGGTAGACGGGAACGGCGGTCGGATGCAAGGGGCGAGGCCATGCCCGCGGGGGCCGGACGGGGCGGTGTGTTACGCCGTGATACGTCGTGTTACGTCCCCGCAGACCGCGTCACCGTAACAGGATGGCGATGTGAAGGGGCGGCGCCACGAAACGCCGTGAAACGCGGTGAAACGTTTTTCGCGTGCGCGGGCGTTTCGTTTCATGGGTTCGTGCCGACCAGGGGCGCATGGCGGGCGGTGTACGCCCCACCATCCCACGATCTAGGAATATTGTCCAGGGTCCTTTGCGGCCCCCTTCCGCGCGGGTTGCGCCAACCCACGCGGCTGGGCATCCTCTCGGCCGGACAAGGAAGAAGATGGGTCCAGGGGGCTGGTCGCATGCATGATTATCTCGCCATCCAGCCGGAGGTGCAGGCCGCGCTGAAGGCCGGTCGACCGGTGGTGGCCCTGGAATCCACGCTGATCAGCCATGGCCTGCCCAGCCCGACCAATGTGGAGACAGCACTCGCCATCGAGGCGACGGTGCGCGAGCGGGGGGCGGTTCCCGCCACCATCGCCGTGCTGGACGGCCGCATCCGCGTGGGCCTGGACCAGGAGGACATCGCCCGGCTGGCGGAGAGCGGGCGCGGCAAGGGCGGCATCCGGAAGGTGAGCCGCCGCGACCTGCCGCTGGTGCTGGCGCAGGGAGCCGACGGCGCCACCACCGTGGCCGCCACCATGATCGCCGCCGATCTTGCCGGCATCGCCGTGTTCGCCACGGGCGGCATCGGCGGCGTGCACCGGGGGGTGGAGACGACGCTGGACATCTCCGCCGACCTGGAGGAGCTGGCGACCACAAGCGTCGCCGTCGTCTGCGCCGGGGCGAAGGCCATTCTGGACCTGCCGAAGACGCTGGAGTACCTGGAGACCAAGGGCGTGCCGGTGATCGGATTCGGCACCGACCGGTTCCCCGCCTTCTACGCCACGGCCATGGGCCTGCCGGTGGACGCCCGCTGCGACACGGCCGCCGAGGTGGCCCGCGTGCTGCACGCCAAATGGCGCCTGAACCTGGACGGCGGCGTGCTGGTGGCCGTGCCGATCCCCGAGGCGGCGGCCCTGGACGCCCAGGTGGTGGAGGACGCGGTGCGCCAGGCCGTGGCCCAGGCGAACGACCGCGACATCAAAGGCAAGGACCTGACGCCCTTCCTGCTGCGGCGGCTGGAGGAGCTGACGGGCGGGGCCAGCCTTGCCGCCAACCGGGCGCTGCTGCTGAACAACGCCGCCGTGGCCGCCGACGTGGCCGCCGCCTATACCCGGCTGAGGGTGGAGACGGCCCTGCCCCGCCGCCCGCCGTCCAGCAAGCGCCCGCTTTACTGAGGATCGCCGCCATGGGTTTCGCCGACGAGCTGCGCGCGGCCAGCGCCGACCTGTGGGAACGGGCGGTGGGGCACCCCTTCACGGTGGAGCTTGGCGACGGCACCCTGCATGACGCCGCCATGCGCCGGTACCTGATCCAGGACTACCAGTTCGTGGAGACGCTGGTGTCCATGGCGGGCTATGGCGTGGCCAAGGCGCCGACCATGGCGGCGAAGGCCCTGCTGTCGGGCTTCCTGGCCGCCGTGACCAGTGCGGAGAACACCTATTTCCAGCGCTGCTTCGACGCGCTGGGGGTGCCGGAGGCGGACCGGCGGGCGCCGGTCCTGCACCCGGTCGCCGCCGACTTCCTGGCCGCGATGCGCGACGCGGGGGAGAATGGCGGCTATGGGGACGTGATCGCCACGCTGCTGCCGGCCGAATGGATCTATCTGGACTGGGCGAAACGGCAGGAACCGAAGCGCCCGGCGAGCTTCATCCACTGGGAATGGATAGAGCTGCACGCCAATCCGGGGTTCGAGGCCTTCGTCATGGGGCTGAAGGCGGAGCTGGACGCGCTGGGCCCGGCGCTTTCCCCCGCCGACCGCGCCAGCACCGGGGAGCGGTTCCGCCGGATGGTGGAACTGGAGGTGGCGTTCTTCGACGCGATGTACAGGGGGGAGTGAGGGGCCGGGTGAAGCGCCCTCGCCCTTCGACAGGCTCAGGGTGAGGGCTATTCCGGCACCGGCGCGTTCGTTCGCAGGGCTCATCCATTCGGCCTCACCCTGAGCTTGTCGAAGGGCGAGGCCGTATGCGGCCCCCCTACACCACCGCCACCAGACGGCGGACGATGCGGGCGGCGGTTTCGGCGGCGACGTGGACGAAGGTGGGGAAGTCCATGTGGCTGTCGTGGCCGGCGAGGTCGGACAGGGCGCGGACCACCACCCAGGGCACGCCGTACCTCGCCGCCACCTGGGCGATGGCGGCGCCCTCCATCTCCACCGCGCGGGCGTCGAAGCGGGTGAACAGCCGGTCGCGGGTGTCGTCGCAGTTCACGTACTGGTCGCCGGTCAGGATGGTGCCGTAGACGAGGCGGGGGCGCCGCGCCTCCCCGCCCGTGGCGGCCGCGGGCATAGGCGGCAGGTCCATCCCGTCCAGCGCGTCGCGCACGGCGGCGAGGAGGTTCTGGTCCATGGGGTAGCCGTGATCCTCCGGCAGGCCGGGCATGGGATAGTTGCCCGGCTGGTAGGTCTTCACCTGCCCCTGGAAGACGGCCCCGTAATCGTGCTGCACCAGCCGGTCGGCGACCACCACGTCGCCCACGCCCAGGCGCGGATCGATGCCGCCCGCGACACCGGAGAACAGCAGCACCCGGCAGCCGAAGCGGTCCAAAAGCAGGGTCGCCACCGTGGCGGCGTTCACCTTGCCGATGCCGGTTTCCACCACCACGGCGTCCTTGCCGTCCAGCCGCCCCCGGCGGAAGGCGAAGCCGGCGATGGTGTTCGCCTCCGTCTCCTGGAAGTGGGCGCCGAAATGGGCGATCTCCTCCGGGATGGCGCAGATGACGCCGATGGGCCTGTCCGTCTCGGCCGCCAGGGCCGCCTCCAGCAGCGCCACCGCGTCGGCATGGCCGCCCTGGCGGGCGTAGTCGAGCGGCGCCCTCCCGGCCTCGTCGGCAAGGTCGGGGGTGGCGCCGTAGTCCAGCAGCAGGGCGATCAGGTCCAGGTCGCCATGCTGGGCGGCCGACATCAGCGCCGTGTAGCCCTTGTGCTGCCGGGCGTCGGGGTCGGCCCCGTGCATCAGCAGCAGCCGCGCCACCGTGACATGCCGCCCGGCGGCGGCGGAGTGCAGCGGGTGTACCGCCATGGCGTTGGCGCTGGGCCGGTTGGCGTCCGCCCCCCGCGCCAGCAGCCGGTCCACCACCCCCGCCCGCCCGAAGAAGCTGGCGAGACCCAGCGGCGTGAAGCCATCGGGCGCCGTGGTGTCGATCAGCGCCGGATCGGCGTCCAGCAGGGCCGTCACCCGGTCCACCCGGCCCGTCGCCGCAGCCTCGTGGATGTCGAGGTCGGGCTTCACCGGCAACAGCGCCTCCAGCACGGTCGCCTGCCCGTGGTATGCGGCCAGCATGAACGGGGTCACACCCTGCGGCCCGCGCTGGGACAGCAGGCCCGGATCGTCCAGCGCCAGCCGCAGCGCCCCGGCCGCGTTCCCCTCCCTCACGGCGGTCAGCAGGGCGTCGAGCGACATGATGGCGGGCCTTTCGGGATGCGGGGCGCGAGGGCGGCAGTATAGACGATGAAGTCGCGAAGGCATCAGCCGCGGCGCGGAGATCCCACCTCTCCCCTGCGCGCCGGCCGGAATGATCCATGATGCCAGTGGACGGGAAGCATACGGCCTCGCCCTTCGACAGGCTCAGGGTGAGGCCGAATGATGCCGCCCGCACATCCACACGGATGATCGCACTAGCAGCCCTCACCCTGAGCTTGTCGAAGGGCGAGGGCGAGGGGATCGTCCACGGATCCCGGCGCTCCGCACATGACCGCCGCCACGACCCGCCCTATAGTCCGCAGCCC
>JAJUIU010000111.1 GCA_029267445.1 Rhodospirillaceae bacterium | reverse complement strand
CCGCCGGCCCGCCGCCGACGGCCGTCCGGCGACCGAGGCCCGGACTCCGGGCGACGGCTTCGGCCCGCGCGTCGGGGCGGCCCCGCGCGCCGCCGACGATGACGAGGACAGCCCCCGCCGGCGCGGCGTCGGCGCCCCCGGCCAGGGTCCCGCCAAGGCGCCGGTGGCGCCGGTCAAGGCGAAGGGCGGCGAGAAGCGCCGCTCCGGCAAGCTCACCATCTCCCAGGCGCTGGACGAGGAGGGCGGTGAACGCGCCCGCAGTCTGGCCGCCGCCCGCCGTGCGCGTGAGCGCGAGAGACAGCGTCTGTTCGGACGCCAGGAAACCCAGAAAGTGACACGCGACGTCACCATCCCCGAGGTCATCACGGTGCAGGAGCTGGCGAACCGCATGGCGGAACGCGGCGCCGACGTGATCAAGACGCTGATGAAGATGGGCGTCATGGCGACCATCACCCAGGCGATCGACGCCGACACCGCCGAACTGGTGGTGACGGAGCTGGGCCACCGCCCGTTCCGGGTGTCGGAGGCCGACGTCGAGATCGGCGTGAAGGGCCTGGAGGACCGCCCGGACGAGCTGCGGCCGCGGCCCCCCGTGGTCACCGTCATGGGCCACGTCGACCACGGCAAGACCTCGCTGCTGGACGCGCTCCGCAAGACGGACGTGGCCGGGCGCGAGGCGGGCGGCATCACCCAGCACATCGGCGCCTATCAGGTGGATCTGGGCTCCGGGTCGAAGATCACCTTCATCGACACGCCGGGCCACGCCGCCTTCACCGAGATGCGCGCCCGTGGCGCCAACGTCACCGACGTGGTGGTGCTGGTCGTGGCGTCGGACGACGGCGTCATGCCGCAGACGATCGAGGCGATCAACCACGCCAAGGCCGCCGGCGTGCCGATCATCGTCGCCATCAACAAGTGCGACCTGCCGGCCGCGAAGCCGGACCGGGTCCGCAACGAGCTGCTCCAGCACGAGCTGGTGGTGGAGGCCCTGGGCGGCGAGGTGCTGGACGTCGAGGTTTCGGCCAAGACGGGCCAGGGCCTGGACCGGCTGGAGGAGGCCATCCTGCTGCAGGCCGAGATCCTGGAGCTGAAGGCCAACCCGAAGCGCCCGGCCGAGGGTGCGGTCGTCGAAGCCAAGCTGGACAAGGGTCGCGGCACCGTGGCCACCGTGCTGGTGCAGCGCGGCACCCTGCGCGTCGGCGACATCGTCGTCACCGGCGGCGAATGGGGCCGTGTGCGCGCCCTGGTCAACGATCGCGGCCAGACGGTTCAGGAAGCCGGCCCCGCGACCCCGGTTGAGGTGCTGGGCCTGTCCGGCGTGCCGCTGGCCGGCGACGAGCTGCATGTGGTGGAGAGCGAGGGCCGCGCCCGCGAGGTCACGGAGTACCGCCAGCGCAAGCGGCGCGAGGCCGAGGCCGCCAAGCAGGGCCGCGGGTCGCTGGAGCAGATGTTCCAGCAGATCCAGGCCGGCGAGGTGAAGGAACTGCCCGTCGTGATCAAGGGCGACGTGCACGGCTCCGTGGAGGCCATCGCCGGGGCGCTCGCCAAGGCGGCGGGCGACAACGCCGAGGTGAAGGTGCGGGTGCTGATGTCCGGCGTCGGCGCCATCACCGAGAGCGACATCACGCTGGCCAACGCGTCCAAGGGTCTGGTCGTGGGCTTCAACGTCCGCGCCAACCCGCAGGCCCGCGACATGGCCAAGCGCGACGGTGTGGAGATCCGCTACTACTCGATCATCTACAACATCATCGACGACGTGAAGCAGATGCTGACGGGCATGCTGGCCCCGACGCTGCGCGAACGGTTCCTCGGCAACGCCCAGATCCTGGAGGTGTTCAACATCACCAAGGTCGGCAAGGTCGCGGGCTGCCGGGTGTCGGAAGGCATCGTCAAGCGCGGCGCCAAGGTCCGCCTGCTGCGCGACAACGTCGTCATCCACGAGGGCACCCTCAAGACGCTCAAGCGCTTCAAGGACGAGGTCAAGGAGGTGCGCGAGGGCTTCGAGTGCGGCATGGCGTTCGAGAACTACGACGACATCCGCCCCGGCGACGTCATCGAGGCCTTCGAGATGGAGGAGGTGGCGCGGGCGCTCTAAGGCGCCCCCGCACCCCTGATTCCAAAACCGATGCGGCCGGCGTATGCTTGAAGGCGACGCCGGCCGTTTCTCTTCGGGAGGGCCCATGCCATGCCGGGGCACATCGACCTGAACCGTCAGAAAGTGGATTTGGAGACCCTTCTCGCACGGGTGGGACGGGGCGAGGAGATCGTCCTGTCGCGGGATGGGCGCCCAGTGATGCGGGTGGCACCGGTCGAGCCCTTGGCAGCCACTGTCGGGGAGCTGCCGTTCGGCGTCTGGCGGGACAAGCTCTGGTTCGCTGAGGACGTCGATGCGCCACTCTCCGACGCGATGCTCGACGAGTTCGAGCGCTGGCCCAAGGATGGCCGCGCGCGGTGATCCTGATCGACACGCATGTTTTTCTGTGGGCGCTTAAGGGGGAGGAGAGGCTTGGCCCCGCCCAGCGCGCCCTGCTCACAGCCGAGGCTGGCCGCACGTTCGTCAGCATCGCAAGTCTCTGGGAGGTCGAGATAAAGCGGGGCCTTGGCAAGCTGACGGCACCTGACGACCTTGCCGATGGCGTCAGGTTGTTCGGCTGGCGCCTGCTGCCGATAACGGCCTCCCATACAAGCGCGGCTGGGCAACTTCCCAAGCTGCATCGGGACCCGTTCGACCGCATGCTGGTGGCCCAATCACTGACGGAGGGACTGCCGTTGGTGACACGGGACGAGGCGCTGCTCGCTTATGGGATCGACGCCCGCTGGTGACCAGTTGGTCACGGGCGCAGTCGAATGGACGCAAACACTGGCGGCGCGCGGTCCGATCCCGGCGCCGGGAACCAGAAGGACGAAGGACATGACACGCAGACATTCCGCCGATCAACGCGCGGGAAAGACGCCGTCCCAGCGCCAGCTCCGCGTGGGCGAGGAGATCCGGCACACGTTGGCCGACATCTTCCGGCGGGGCGACTTCCGCGATCCGGACCTGCAGGACCTGAACGTGACCGTGTCGGAGGTCCGCATCAGCCCGGACCTGAAGAACGCCACCGCCTTCATCATGCCGCTGGGTGGCGGCCATCCCGAGGTGGTGGCGGCGCTGAACCGCGCCTCGCCCTTCCTGCGCGGCCAGATCGCCAAGGCGCTGCGCCTGCAGTTCGCGCCCCGCATCGGTTTCCAGCTCGACACCTCGTTCGACTATGCCGACAAGATCGACCGGCTACTGCACGAGCCCTCCGTCGCCCGCGACCTGGACGCCGAGGGCGTGCCGCTGGACCGCGAGGACATGCTGGAGGACGGTGCCGAGGACGCGACACCGGTCGACGACGACTCCCCTGCTGACGACGATACCAGGGAGCGGCGCTGATGGCGCGTCGGCGCAAGGGCGTGCCGGTGCATGGCTGGCTGGTGCTGGACAAGCCGCCGGGCCTCACCTCCACCCAGGCCATGGCCAAATGCCGCTGGCTGCTGAACGCGGAGAAGGCGGGCCATGGCGGCACGCTGGACCCTATCGCCACCGGCGTTCTGCCCATCGCCTATGGCGAGGCGACCAAGACCGTCCCCTACGCCATGGAGGGGGAGAAGACCTATCGCTTCACCCTGTGCTTCGGGGAGGCGCGCAACACCGACGATCTCGCCGGCACCGTGACGGCGACCAGTGACGTCCGCCCGACCGACGCGGCGATCGAGGCGGTGCTGCCCCGCTTCACCGGCTGGATCAGCCAAGTGCCGCCCCAGTTCTCCGCCATCAAGGTGGACGGGGAGCGCGCCTACGATCTCGCCCGCGAGGGGGAGACGGTGGACCTCAAGTCCCGGCAGGTCCGCGTGGACAGCATCCACCTGACCGGCCGCCCCTCCCCCGACCTCGCCGAGTTCGAGGTGGAGTGCGGCAAGGGCACCTACATGCGCAGCCTCGCCCGCGACATCGCCCTGTCGCTGGGCACGGTGGGCCATGTGGCGGCGCTGCGCCGGCTGCGCGTCGGCCGCTTCACCCTGCGCGAGGCGGTGACTCTGGAGGAGTTGGAGCGCCTGATCGCCGACGGTGCCGCCCCGCCGCTGCTGCCGATCGAGACCGCGCTGGACGCGCTGCCGACCGTGCCGCTGAGCGAGGCGGAGGCCGGCCGCCTGCGCCAGGGCCAGCCGGTGCTGCTGATCCGCCGCCAGGACCTGGAGCGCCTGTCCCGTGTCGCCGACGGCATGGCCGGGGAGGCCACCGCCCTGGCCACCGCCCACGGCCAGCCTGTGGCCTTGGTCCGCGTGGAAGGGGCGGAGATCAGACCGGTGCGCGTGCTGAACGTGTGACTGGCGGGAAACGCCTTGCCCTTTGTTCGCCGCATGGTAGTGTAGTCCCCATGGGTTCGATTCCGAAATTCGCGCAGGCCGACCGCGTCCACGACGCCCTGATGGGGATCGCGGCAAAGCTCGACGCATTGCCCACGCGGACGGAGTTCAACGCGCTGTCCGACAAAGTCGACACGCTGCCCACGCGGACGGAGTTCAACGCGCTCTCCGACAAGGTCGATACGCTCTCGGACAAGGTCGATACGCTCTCGGACAAAGTCGAGACGCTCTCGGAGAAGGTCGAGACGCTCCCCACGCGGGATGACTTGAAGCCCTACATGACGCGGGAGGAGCTGCAAGCGTCCCAAGCCGCGATGATGGCTCAACTCATGCAGTATTACGAGCGCATGGAAATGCGCTTCGACCAGCTGCAGGCGGAAGTCCGGTCCCTGCGCTGACCCATCCTCCTGCCCGGCACCCCGCTCCGCGCCCCCCGAATCCCCGATTTCCCTTGACCTTGGCCGCCGAAACGCGCAATTACCCGCCCGTTCACCGCCGTATCGACACGACCGTGCTGGACGACATCCCGGCACGGCCGCGCGTTGCGGCTTTTCCGCGTTCCCGACGGGGTCTTACCCCCGGGTGCGCACGACCCCTGACTGGAGACGACGATGTCGATCACGCCGGAGCGCAAGGCCGCGCTCATCGAGGAGTACAAGACCGGGGAGGGCGACACCGGTTCGCCCGAGGTGCAGGTCGCGATCCTGACGGAGCGCATCACCAACCTGACCGAGCACCTGAAGACCCACGCCAAGGATTTCCACAGCCGCCGCGGTCTGCTGGTCATGGTCGGCCAGCGCCGGTCGCTGCTGGACTACGTCAAGAAGAAGGACCAGGCCCGGTACGAGAGCCTGATCCAGCGCCTCGGCCTGCGCCGCTGAGCGATCGAGGCCGACAGCCCGTGCCGGTTCCTCCGTCCCCGTCCCCCGCCGCCGCCGCGTTCCGTTCGCGGCGTCTGGGGACGGCGGTGCCGCGGACCGGCGGCATGGCTGTCATCCTCACAGGTTAGGACCATCAGGGCGGCCAGCCGGACACCCCTCCGGCTGGCCGTTTCCGTATCCGCAACAGGGGTGTTTCAAAGCGGGGCCAGCCGATAGGGCCCCGGCTCGGCCGCCCAATCCGGGGCGGTTCCGGGTTCGGATGGAAGGAAGAGCGAGATGTTCCAGGTTTTCCGCAAGGAGATGATGTGGGGCGGGCGCAAGCTCGTCCTGGAGACGGGCAAGGTCGCCCGTCAGGCCGACGGCGCCGTCTGGGCGTCGTACGGCGACACGGTGGTGCTGGCCACCGCCGTGGCGGCGAAGGCGCCGAAGCCGGGCGTGGATTTCTTCCCGCTGACGGTGAACTACCAGGAGAAGGCGTTCGCGGCGGGCAAGATCCCCGGCGGCTTCTTCAAGCGCGAGGGCCGTCCGACCGAGAAGGAGGTGCTGACCTCCCGCCTGATCGACCGTCCGATCCGCCCGCTGTTCGTGGACGGTTTCCGCAATGAGACGCAGGTCGTCGTCACCGTCCTGTCCCATGACCTGGAGAACGATCCGGACATCGTGTCCATGGTCGCGGCGTCGGCAGCGCTGACCATCTCCGGCATCCCCTTCATGGGCCCGATCGGTGCCGCCCGCGTCGGCTACAAGGACGGGCAGTTCATCCTGAACCCGACCGCCGACCAGATCGAGGCGTCGGACCTGGACCTCGTCGTCGCCGGCACCCAGGAAGGCGTGCTGATGGTGGAGTCCGAGGCGAAGGAGCTGCCCGAGGACGTGATGCTGGGCGCCGTCATGTTCGGCCACCGGGAGTTCCAGCCGGTGCTGGACCTGATCATCGAGCTGGCCGAGGCGTGCGCCAAGGACCCGATGGACATCCCGGAGCCGGCCTACGACAAGGCCGCGCTGAAGGCCCGCATGGCCCAGCTGATCGGCGACGACGTGCGCGCCGCCTACGCCGTGCAGATCAAGCAGGAGCGTTACGCCGCCATCGGGGCCGCCAAAACCAAGGCCAAGGAGGCCCTGGCCGAGGAGGGTCACGCGCCGGAGGCCGTGTCGGCCGTGTTCAAGGAGCTCGAGGCCGACATCCTGCGCGGCAGCGTGCTGGAGACGCAGAAGCGCATCGACGGCCGCCGCACCGTGGACATCCGCCCGATCGTGGCGGAGGTCGGCGTCCTGCCGCGCAGCCACGGCTCCGCCCTGTTCACCCGCGGGGAGACCCAGGCCCTGGTGGTCGCCACCCTGGGCACCGCCCAGGACGAGCAGATCGTGGACGCGCTGGAAGGCGAGTACCGCGAAAGCTTCATGCTGCACTACAACTTCCCCCCCTACTCGGTGGGCGAGGCGGGCCGCATGGGCTCCCCCGGCCGGCGCGAGATCGGCCACGGCAAGCTGGCCTGGCGCGCCGTTCATCCGCTACTGCCCAGCAAGGAGGCCTTCCCCTACACCCTGCGCGTGGTGTCGGAGATCACGGAGTCAAACGGCTCCTCCTCCATGGCCACGGTCTGCGGCACCTCGCTGTCGCTGATGGACGCGGGCGTGCCGCTGCCGCGCCCGGTGGCCGGCATCGCCATGGGCCTGATCAAGGAGGGCGACAAGTTCGCCGTGCTGTCCGACATCCTCGGCGACGAGGACCATCTGGGCGACATGGACTTCAAGGTCGCCGGCACCGAGAAGGGCGTCACCGCGCTCCAGATGGACATCAAGATCACCTCGATCACCGAGGAGATCATGAAGATCGCGCTCGGCCAGGCGCAGCAGGGTCGCCTGCACATCCTGGGCGAGATGAACAAGGCGCTGAACACGGCGCGTGAGCAGGTCAGCGGCAACGCCCCGCGCATCACCGTGATCAACATCCCGAAGGACAAGATCCGCGACGTGATCGGGTCCGGCGGGAAGGTGATCCGCGAGATCGTGGAGCAGACCGGCGCCAAGATCGACATCGAGGACGACGGCACCGTCAAGGTCGCCGCCGTGGACAGCAAGGCCAGCGACGCCGCGATCAAGTGGATCAAGGGCATCGTGGCCGAGCCGGAGGTGGGCGAGATCTATGACGGCAAGGTCGTCAAGATCATGGACTTCGGCGCCTTCGTGAACTTCCTCGGCAGCCGGGACGGCCTCGTCCACATCTCCGAGCTGAAGAACGAGCGCGTGGCCAAGGTCACCGACGTGGTCAACCAGGGCGACACCGTGAAGGTGAAGGTCCTGGGCTTCGACGACCGCGGCAAGGTGAAGCTGTCCATGAAGGTCGTCGACCAGAAGACCGGCGAGGACCTGTCCAAGAAGGACAAGGGCGAAGCGGCGGAGTGATCCGCCCGCTGACCGGTTCCGTCTGAACGCGAAAGGCCGTCGGGGCGACCCGGCGGCCTTTTTCGCATGGTGCCGGGCTGAGGGCGGTGTTGACCGACCCCCGGTCCTGCCGCTTACCTGCCGGCATGACCGCCGCCATCCACCGCCTCACCCCCGACGACATCCCCCTGTTCCGGGCGATGAACCGCCTGTTCGGGGAGGTGTTCGATGAGCCGGACACCTATGGCGGCGCCCCGCCGGACGACGCCTATGTCCGCGACCTGCTGGGCAGGGAGCACGTCATCGCCCTGGTCGCCCTGGCCGACGGCACGGTGGTCGGCGCGCTTGCCGCCTACGAGCTGGACAAGTTCGAACGGGTCCGGCGGGAGATCTACATCTACGACCTGGGCGTGGCGGAGGCCCATCGCCGCCGGGGCGTCGCCACCGCGCTGATCGGCGAGGTCCGGCGCATCGCCGCCCGGCGCGGCGCCTGGACGGTGTATGTCCAGGCGGACCACGGCGACGAACCGGCCGTGGCGCTCTATGACGGGCTCGGCACCCGCGAGGACGTCCTGCATTTCGACATCCCGCCGGAGGCGTGACGTGCGGCGGTCCTCTTCGGCGGTTCGTCTTGCGGCGATGGCGCCCGCGTAATACGCTGCCGTATTACACCGCAGGATGCGATGGGAGGATGCCATGAGCGTTGTCTCCATCAGGCTGGATGAATCGGTGCAGAGCACGTTGGAGGAGGCCGCGCGGGACCAGGGCATGGGCCTGTCCAGCTATCTCCGCCGCGTCGCCGAGGAGGAGGCCCGGCGGGTTCGGCGCGAACGCATCCGGGAACAGAGCCGCGCGGTGGCGGACTATGTCGCCACGTCGCCCGAGGCCCAGCGGTTCTTCGACGATTGGGGCACGCCCACGGCGGAGGACAAGCCGACGTGAGGCTCGTGGCGGGACGGATCGTCCTGGTGGATTGGCGGGACGCCTTGCCGAAGGAGGCGAACAAGCGGGGCCGCCCGGCGATCGTGGTCGAGGACACCGACCTGTTCGACGCGCGCTATCCGAACGTCGTCCTGGTCCCGCTGGCCGAGGATCCGCATCTGGCGATCCGCGACCTCTCCCTCGTCATCGACCCGACGCCGGAGAATGGCTGCCCGAAAGTGTGCCATGCCCTCGCCCACCATGTGACGGCGACGTCGAAGGCGCGGATCATCCAAGTAACGGGCTCCCGGGTGACGTCATCCCAGCTTGCTGAAATCCGCCGCCTGATCGGGATCACCATCGGGCTCGGCTGAACCCTCGGCCGTGCGCCACACCCGTCACGCGCCCCCCTGACCGCAACCCCCCGCCCCATTCGCCCGGGCGGACTCCGGCATGCGCGGCAAGCATTCCTTCTGTGATTCCCCTCACAGTGACGCCGTGGCGGCGGGCGTATCAGGATTCCCGTGACGGGGCGATGACCGCCGAAATCCGGCGACCCTCCGTCACAGCACAGCCGAAGAGAAAATCGGCACCGGGACGCGCATTGGATTGTGCCACGGGCGCGCTCGTCCCGACGGGACCTTGAATAGGAGATCGAGTATCATGCGTATCGCTTCCGCTCTTCTTGGCGCCACCGCGCTGGTCGCCCTGTCCGCGACGCCGGCCCTGGCGAAGAGCGCCTTCGACGGCCCCTATGTCGGCGTCGCCGCCGGCTACACCTGGCTGAACCCCGACAGCGAGACCCGCGTGCCGGGCACCAACCTGAACGACCGGGTGGACGAGAGCGCCGACGGCTTCACCGGCGCGGCCTTCTTCGGTTACGGCCGGACCTTCGACGCCTTCTACCTGGGCGGCGAGGCGGAGATCGGCTGGTCCGACCTGGAGGAGACCTTCCGCGTCGGCCCGAACCCCTACGGCTACGAGGCGGGCCTGACCTATGGCCTGTCGGCCCGCGCCGGCTACCTCGTGGACCGTGACACGCTGGTCTACGGCCGCGTCGGCTGGCAGCGCACGGAACTGGACGTGACCAGCCAGCTCAACAACATCGTCACCATCGGCGGCATCATCCCGCGCATCGACGAGTCCCAGGACCTTGACGCCTGGCGCGTCGGCGGCGGTGTCGAGCGCGTGGTCGGCCAGAACCTGCTGGTCCGCGCCGAGTACAACTACACCAACTACGAGGACGTGACGCTCCGCTACACGGGCAACCTCGGCTCGCTCGAGCTGAGCCCCGAGGAGCACACGGCCCGCGTCGGCATCGCCTACCGGTTCTGATCCCCCTCCACTGTCCGAACCGGCAGGCGGCAATGGCCCCGGAGCTTCACGGCTCCGGGGCCTTTCGTTTTGCGGGGCGCCCTTGTTCGGGAAGGTCGTGCCGAAGCCTTCCCTCCCCCCGAGGGGGAGGGAGGGACCCGCGCAAGCGGGAGGGAGAGGGGTTACGGTCTCTCCGTCCGGCCATGGCTGGAGACACCGTACCCCCTCACCCTCCCCAGCCAGACGGCTTGGGCCCCTCCCTCTCCCCCCGGGCGAGGGACGCAGTGCTGGGGAAGGG
>JAJUIU010000118.1 GCA_029267445.1 Rhodospirillaceae bacterium | reverse complement strand
GGGGGTGCGGGGAATGTTGCAACGGCACGGCCCTGCGGGTGGGCGGGCTGAGTGGGCATGGAAGCGGCCGCGGTACACCCTCTCCCCTGGCGGGCGAGGGTGGTGCGCGCCAGCTACCGGGGTGTGGGGTTTGGCCCCGCTGGAGAGGATCCGACACCCCTCACCCCCCTCGCTCGCGCTCGGGCCCCTCTCCCGCAAGGGGAGAGGGGGGACTCGGCATCTCCGCCGTTCTGTCGCGGCGGGCGCGAGGGGCTAAAAATTGGAGCGCGGTCCGATTTAACCCTCTCCCCTTGCGGGAGAGGGTGGTGAGCGCCAGCGAACCGGGTGAGGGGTTCAGGGGTCGGCTGCCCATGCGGGATGCGCCTTCAAGACTTGCGCCCCGCCGGTCCGTCCGGCACGCTGGCCCAAGACGACCGCCGACCGACCGCACCGGAGCCGCCGATGACCCCGCGGACCTGCCGAACGCCCCTGGCCGCGCGCGCGCCGGCCCGGGCGCACGGATGGATCGTCGCCCTCTTCCTCCTGTTCGCCGCCGCGTTCCTGCCGACAACGGCCGCCCGCGCCAGCGCGGCGCTCGACCTGCCCGTGGACCTCGAACTGATCCTGCTGGTGGACGTCTCCGGCAGTGTGGACGCGCAGGAGGCGGAGCTTCAGCGCAAGGGCTACGCCGAGGCGTTGAACAATCAGCGCGTGATCGAGGCGATCCGGACGGGCCCCATGGGCCGGATCGCCGTCACCTATATCGAGTGGGCGGACGACACCTACCAGAACATCATCGTCGGCTGGACCATCATCGACGGCCCGGCCGCCGCCCAGGATTTCGCCGACCGCCTGTTGGCGGCACCGATCAACACCGCCTTCTGGACCTCCATCGGCAGCGCCATCGACTTCGCCGCCCGCCAGTTCGACGGCAACGGGGCCGAGGGGGTGCGCCGCGTGATCGACATCTCCGGCGACGGCTACAGCAACCGTGGCCGCCCGCCGGGGGAGGCGCGGGACGCCGCCGTCGCGGCCGGCATCACCATCAACGGCCTGCCGATCCTGAACACGCGCCCCAATCCCTGGGGCGGCATGCCGCCGGTGGATCTCGACGCCTATTACGAGCAACACGTCATCGGCGGGCCCGGCGCCTTCGTCCAGGTGGCGCAGGATTTCACCAGCTTCGGGGAGGCGATCCTGTCCAAGCTGGTGCGTGAAATCGCCGCGCTGCCCGCTCCGCCCGACCTCGACCGCCCCGTGCGGCACGCGTTCGCAGCGCCGGCTGCCCCCGTTCCCTTGCGGAACTGACCGGCCGCCCGCAGGAAAAAGGCCGCCGGCCGGCCGGGGGATCCCGATCGCGGCGCGGCGGCCGTTCCAGTTTCTGGCGGTTCAGGGAGGCAACGCACCAGTGACCGCCCCAACAGGACCCTTTGGTGGCGGTTCCGCGCCGTTCCCGCCGTGACTGGCGTTGATCATGCGATTCCCACGGCTCATTCGCCATAGACGCCCACCTTGCCGGACTAGTGCGGTCGGCGGTCATCGGCCTTAAGGGCCACCCCATGCGTGCCATGGTATCCAGCGCGAAACTTCCCACAATGTCCTCTCGAACCGGACAGGGTCCGATCACCTCCGATCGCCGCCAGACGGTGGGACGCCAGACATGAACCCCCATGCCCAGCAGCTTCTGAAGCATCTGCCGTTCCTGCGCCGTTACGCGCGGGCGCTGACCGGGTCGTCGGACCGGGGGGACGATCTCGTCTCCCGCGCGGCGGCGTCCGCTCTCGCCGATCCGGAGGCGAACGGGCTGGAGGAGGCCGACCGCAGGCCCCTCTACCAGCTCATCAACCGGCTGTTCGACGAGGAGGGGGCGCAGCCCTCCCCGCCGGAAAGCGGCCACGCGATGGAGGCGGCCCTGCATCTCCTGCCGGAGGTGGAACGGCGGCTGTTCCTGCTGGTCAGCCTCGAGGAGATGTCCACCGTCGAGGCGGCGGAGACGCTGGCCGTTCCGCTGGCCGAGGCGCGCGAGCTGATGGCCGATGCCCAGGAGGCCCTGCGGGAGGCGCTGATCGCCAGCATCATGATCGTGGAGGATGACGCGATCATCGCCTTCGACCTCGCGGAGACCGTCCGCGACATGGGCCACAAGGTCTGCGGCACCGCCACCACCATGGAGGCCGCACTGGCCACCGCCCGCAGCTGCGAGCCGACCCTGGCGCTGATGGACCTGCGCCTCGCCCATGGCGACAGCGGCATCACCACGGCGCTGAACCTGCGCCGCAGCAGCGAGCTGCCGATCATCTTCGTCACCGCCTTCGGCGACGAACTCGCCCGCCAGGGGCTGGAGCATCTGGGGCCCGTGATCCGCAAGCCCTTCACGCGGGAACAGATCGAGCGCGCCATCACCCAGGCGGTCTTCGCCCCCTCGCGGGAGGCGCGCATCCCCGCCCTGGCCGCCTTGCAGCGTTCCGCCTAGCCCGCTTGTCCGCCGGAGTCGCGGGGTGTCCGCGCCGGGGCGGGCGTCCGTTTCCATATCGCAAGAGGGATGCCCCGGCCCTTGATGTGCCCTCGGACGGGGTAGGGACCCACCAAGTGTAGGCGTGGCGCCACACCTTGTCGCATCCGTGCGCCCAAGCTCAAGTTTCTGTTGCGGTCCGATTCGGGCCGGTTCAAAGATCGTGGTGATCGGTCCAAAGAGCGACGCCGCCGGACCGGGCACAGGTCGTGTCGATGAACCGCAGAGCGCTGCTTCGTTTCGCCGCCGGGGGCTGCTTCCTGTCCCTCGCCGGCGCCGTGCCGACCGCATCGGCACTCGCCCAGAAAAGCTCCGTTCCGGATCGCAAGCCCCGCGCCCCGCGGATGGTCATGCTCGACCCCGGCCATGGCGGGCGGGACCCCGGCGCCATCGGCGCGCGCGGTACGTACGAGAAGGACGTCACGCTCGACATCGCCAAGGAGATCGCGCGCCTTCTGGGGCGCGAGCGGGGCGTGTCGGTCGGCCTCACGCGGGACGGCGACGTGGGCCTCGCCCTGGCGGAGCGCGTGGCGCTGGCGCGGGACGCGCGGGCCGACCTGTTCATCTCCATCCATGCCGACAGTGCGCCCAATCCCCGGGCGCGGGGCCTTTCGGCCTACACGCTGTCCGACCGCGCCTCGGACGAGTTCGCCGCCGCCATCGCCAAGCAGGAGAACCTCGCCGACGTGCTGGGCGTGGGAACCCACGACCTGAACCCCGCCGTGCAGGCCTTCCTGGTCGATCTCGCGGCCGACCGCACGCGCAAGGGGGCGGTTGAGGCGAAGCAGCAGCTGGTGAAGGGCGCCGGGCGCGACCTGACCCTGCTTGAGAATCCGATGCGCTACGCCGACTTCGCGGTGCTGCGGGCGCCCGACGTGCCCTCGGTGCTGGTTGAGACGGGGTTCCTGTCCAACAAGGAGGATGAGCGGCTGCTGCGCGATCCCGCCGCGCGGCGGCGGATCGCCGCGGTGCTGGCCCGGGAACTCGCCGCCGTCATGAAATCCGCCACTTTCGCCTGACAGAATGGGTGTGGCGGTCGGGATTTTTTCGTGCGGGGCGTAGGGACGGCGGGGCCGGCGCCCGCGTTCGCACGATCAGGGACGAACCGCCCTCGAACGATCGGGTGGCGGAGGAGGCGATGAGGATGTCTGGTCTGCGCGGAACCCCGCTCCGGGCGGCGCGTCTGGTCCGTAACGGTCTCATGCTGGCGGCCCTCGCCGCCGGCCTCGCCGCCTGTGCGCCCCATCGGGGCGATCTGCCCCCGCCTCCACCGCCGCCGCCCGCACCCGCCGTCCCGGCCGTCCCCGACACCGCGCTGCGCGACGCCGTGCGCGCCCAGTGGGACGCGGCGGGCGAGGTCGGCCGGGGCCTCGACGTCACCGTCACCGACGGCCGCGTGTTCCTGACCGGCCGCGCCCGCACCGCCGACCAGCGCGTGGACGCCGTCCGTCTCGCGTGGCAGCCGGACGGCGTGCAGGAGGTCGTCAACGAGATTCAGATCGACGACGCCAGCGGGCTGACCGACGCCGCGACCGACACGCTGATCACGACGCGGCTGCGGTCCCGGCTGCTGCTCGACCTCGACATCAAGTCCGGCAACTACTCGATCGAGACCGTGAACCAGACGGTCTACGTCATGGGCCGCGCCCGCTCCCAGGCGGAGCTGGACCGCGTCCTGGCCCATGCCCGCGAGGTGCCGCGCGTGCGGCGGGTGGTGAATCATGTCAGGCTCTGACGGCCGGGCCCCGGCGATCGCGTGGCCGGGGCTCCTGCTGGCCCTGTCGCTGCTGCTCGCCCTGCTGCCGGCGGCAGCGTTCGCCCAGACGGCGGCGGAGCAGGCGGCCCAGGCCAACCGCCGCTTCGTGGAGGCGATGCAGGCCCTGGCGCAGGCCGACCGCACCTACGACCAGACCGAGCAGGCGAAGCACCTGCGGGAGGCCGACCGGCTGCTCACCCTGATCGTGACGGAGACGCCGGAAAGCCCGCTCGCGGTCCAGCTCATCACCAACCAGTTCGTCGGCGACTTCGATTATGGCGAGTTCAAGCGGCGGGTCTCCGGCCTGGTCTGCGCCGATCCCGTGTCCGCCGCCTGCTTCCTCCACCGGATCGAGCAGCTGATGCCGCCGGTGGAATACCCCATCGCGGCCCCCCGCTGGGACTGGCTGTCGCTGGCGGTCGCCCACCATCTCGTCGGCGACAAGGAGCGCGTCCGGACCATCATCGCGCCGTTCCTGGCCGCCATGCGCCGGAACGATCCGGCGGCGCTGGCCGGGCAGGACCTGTTCCTGGCCCGCGCCCTGGCGTTGACGGGTGAGATCGGCCTGGCGCTCGAGATCACGCGCGGCATCGCCGACTGCTCCACCCGCATCTACAACCTGACCGACATCGCCGACATCATGGTCTGGAAGGGCGACAAGGAGCGCGCGGCGGCGGTGGCGGAGGAGGCGGCGGAGTTCGCCCGCGCCAACAGCTGTGCCTGGGAGCTTGGGCTGGTCGCGCAGGCGCTGCTGCGCACCGGCAAGGAGGGGCGGGCCCGCACCCTGTTCCTCAACACGGTGGAGGAGCAGTTCTCCCGCTTCCGGGAGGATCGGGGCGCCTGCTGCCCGCCGGAGCTCGCCATCGCGGCGGGCGACCTGGGGGAGCCGAACCTCGCCCTGGGCCTGCTGCGCACGGTGCAGGATGAAAGCCCGTGGACCGTGCCGCAGGTGCTGGGCAGGCTCGGCGCGCGGGGTGAGCAGATGATCACCCTGGCCTACGCCGACCAGATCAAGGACCCCGAGATCCGGGCGGAGGCCTATGTGGAGCTGATCGCCGGCGCGCTCGCCCACGGCGATCCCAAACAGGCGGAGCTGGTCTCCTCCCGGCTGGACGAGATGCTGGGCAAAGGCGCCGCCGGTCCCCTGGTGACGGTGCAGCGCGCCCGCGCCGACAAGCTGCTGAACCGGGGGGAGGCTTGGCGGACCAGCCTGCAGCGCGCCATCACCGAGGCGGAGCGGGACGGCAGCTTCGAACGCAAGGATTTCGCCACGCCGCTGCTCTCCGCCCTGGTGGAGATCGCCACCGGCAAGGCCCTGCTGCAGTAGCTCCGCCCACGGCTTTACCCCTCACCCCCCTCGCTCCGCTCCGGACCCTCTCCCGCAGGGGGAGAGGGGAAACTCTGCTCTGCTGCCAACAACCCCGTAGGGCCGCGCAAGGGCCGTGCTCCCGGTAAACCCTCTCCCCTTGCAGGAGAGAGCCTGCCCCGGACTTGATCCGGGGGTGGTGAGGCGAAGCCGAATTGGGTGAGGGGCCGACCCTTTGCAGGGAGCCCCTAGTGCAAGACCCTGTCCGGTGTCGCGTTGACATGGGGCGTGGGCGGCGTCTCTACTGGCGGCCGACCGCGCGGGAGAGATCGGTTTTCCGCCCGCGCCAACGGGAGGCGGATCGATGAAGCGTACCCTGGCGGGCGCCGGCGTTGCGGCGGCCCTGATCGCGTTGTGCGTGGCGGTCCCGACGGCCGCCCAGGCCCAGTCGAAGACCCTGGTCTACTGCTCCGAGGGCAGCCCGGAGAACTTCAACCCCCAGATCAACACCACCGGCACCACGTTCGACGCCAACCAGCCGCTCTATGACGGCCTCGTCAATTTCGAGCGCGGCACCATCAACATCCGCCCCGGCCTGGCCGAGCGGTGGGAGGTGTCGGACGACGGCCTGACCTACACCTTCTTCCTGCGCAAGGGGGTCAAGTTCCACTCCAACGCCGCCTTCAAGCCGACGCGGGAGTTCAACGCCGACGACGTGATCTTCACCTTCGAGCGGCAGTGGAAGAAGGACCACCCCTACCATCTCGTCTCGGGCGGCGGGTACGACTACTTCGACGGCATCGGCCTGCCGACCCTGCTGGAGGCGATCGAGAAGGTGGACGACCACACCGTCCGCTTCCGCATCAAGCGGCCGGAGGCGCCGTTCATGGCCAACATGGCCATGCCCTTCGCCAGCATCATGTCGGCCGAGTACGGCGCCCAGCTGCTTAAGGCGGGCACGCCGGAGAAGATCGACCAGGAGCCGATCGGCACCGGCCCCTTCACCCTGGTCCGCTATCAGAAGGACGCGCAGATCCGCTACCGCGCCTTCGCGGACTATTGGGGCGGCAAGGCCCCGCTGGACAACCTCGTCTTCGCCATCACGCCGGACGCCGCCGTGCGCTGGGCCAAGCTGAAGGCCGGGGAATGCCACGTGGCGCCCTACCCGAACCCGGCCGACCTGCCGATCATCAAGGCCGACCCGAACATCAACCTGATGCAGAAGGAAGGCCTCAACATCGGCTATGTGGCCTTCAACACCACGAAGGCCCCGTTCACCGACAACCGGGTCCGCCGCGCCATCAAGATGGCCGTGGACCGTCAGGCGATCGTGGACAACGTCTACCAGGGGGCGGGCGTCCTGGCGAAGAACCCGATCCCGCCGACCATGGGGATCCACTACAACACCGAGATCCAGGACGTGCCCTACGATCCGGAGGGGGCGAAGAAGCTGCTGGCGGAGGCTGGCTTCCCCAACGGTTTCGAGACCGACCTCTGGGCCATGCCGGTGCAGCGCCCCCACAACCCCAACGCGCGCCGCATGGCGGAGATGGTGCAGGCCGACCTCGCCAAGATCGGGGTGAAGGTCACCATCGTCAGCTACGAGTGGGGCGAGTACCGCAAGCGCCTGCAGCAGGGGGAGCACCAGATGGGCATCCTCGGCTGGACCGGCGACAACGGGGACCCGGACAATTTCCTGCACACGCTGCTGGGTTGCGCCGCCTCGGCCCCCGGTGGCTCCAATATCGCCAAATGGTGCCATCAGCCCTACGACGACATCGTCGTGAAGGCCAAGTCCCTCTCCGACCCGCAGGAGCGCGCCAAGCTCTATTGGGAGGCCCAGCGCATCTTCAAGGAGGAGAACGTCTGGATCACCATGGCGCATTCCGTCGTTTACCTCCCGGTCCGCAAGGAGGTGGTCGACATGCGCCAGAGCCCGCTGGGCCGCCACGACTTCTACGGGGTGAGCCTGAAGTAGCGGCTCGCTTGACGAACGTTTCCGAAGTGGTCACCTTCAGATGACCGGTCATTTGGAGGTGACCACATGCAGGGCGAGCTGACCGTCACAGCCACCGAGTTCAAGGCGAAGTGTCTGGATATCCTCGATCAGCTCGCCAGTCGAAAGCTGACGAAGGTGACGATCACGAAGCGCGGCAAGCCGACGGGGGTGCTGCTTCCGCCAGTCGACTCCGCCGCGATAGGGGATCGTCCGCTTTATGGGTACCTGAAGGGCTTGATGGTCATTCCCGACGATCTTGACCTGACCGCCCCCGCATTCGACGAGCCGTTCGACGCTAATGAGGGGATTCTGCCGCGATGATGACATCGTCGGCGGTGCTACTCGACACCTGCGCCTTGCTATACCTGATGAACCAGCGACCGATGCGTCCGGACGCTTTGGAGGCGATCGAGCGAGCGCGGGTCGGAGACGGCGTTCTGATCTCCCCGATTTCCGCGTGGGAGATCGGCACGCTCTGCCGGAAGGGGTGGGGATCGGCCATCGGCATCATGATCGACCCGAAGACATGGTACAGGCTGGTGCTGGCCGCTCCTGCCGTCCGGGAGGTCGCGTTTACCGCGGATACCGCTCTTGACGCTTCGTTCCTGCCCGAACCGCTCCATGCCGATCCGGCGGATCGGTTTCTGGTCGCCACCGCCCGCGCGCATGGTGTACCGCTCGTCACGCGAGACGAGAAGATCATCGCCTACGCGGCCCATGGACATCTCCACGTGATCCCCTGCTGATGCTCCGTTTCCTCCTCACCCGCGTGGCGCTGCTGATCCCGACCTTCATCGGCGTCACCGTGCTGGCCTTCTTCCTGATCCGGCTGGTGCCCGGCGACCCGATCGAGGTGCGGGTGGGGGAGCGCGGCATCTCGCCCGAGCGCCTCGCCCAGCTCCGGGCCGAGATGGGCCTGGACCGGCCGCTGCTCGAGCAGTACCTGGACTATCTGGGCAGCGTGCTGACGGGCGACCTCGGCACCTCAATCATCTCCCAGGCGCCGGTGCTGGATGAGTTCCTGAC
Source organism: Rhodospirillaceae bacterium (assembly GCA_029267445.1). Classification (GTDB taxonomy): domain Bacteria; phylum Pseudomonadota; class Alphaproteobacteria; order Azospirillales; family Azospirillaceae; genus JAJUIU01. The sequence continues at coordinate 1,147 of JAJUIU010000118.1, read as the reverse complement.
GCTGTTCCCAAACACCATCGAACTCGCCCTCTGTGCCATCATCTTCGCCACGCTGGTGGGCCTGCCGGCCGGCATCCTGGCGGCGGTGAAGCGGGGCACGGTGTTCGACCACACGGTCATGGCGACCAGCCTCACCGGCTATTCCATGCCGATCTTCTGGTGGGGGCTGCTGCTGATCCTGCTGTTCAGCGTCACGCTGGGCTGGACCCCCGTCTCCGGCCGCCTGTCCGCCCTCTACTATGTCGAGCCCGTCACCGGCTTCCTGCTCATCGACGCGCTGATGTCGGAGGAGGAGGGGGCGTTCGGCGACGCGCTGCGCCACCTGATCCTGCCCACGGTCGTGCTGGGGACCATCCCGCTGGCCGTCATCGCGCGCATGACGCGCTCCGCCATGCTGGAAGTGCTGGGGGAGGATTACATCCGCACCGCCCGCGCCAAGGGCCTCGCCAGCCGCGCCATCGTCGGCGTCCATGCGCTCCGCAACGCGCTGATCCCCGTGGTGACCGTGATCGGCCTCCAGGTCGGCACGCTGCTGGGCGGTGCGATCCTGACGGAGACGATCTTCTCCTGGCCCGGCATCGGCAAATGGCTGGTGGAGAGCATCAACCGCCGCGACTACCCGGCCCTCCAGGGCGGCATCCTGCTGATCGCGGGTCTGGTGATGCTGACGAACCTGATCGTCGACATCCTCTACGGCGTCCTCAACCCCCGCATCCGGCACGCGAAATGACCGTGATGAGCCACCTCTCGCGGCGGATCGCCCCTTCGCCCTTCGCGCAAGCCCTGGATTTCCAGGTTTGCCATGCGGCAAGTTCCCCCTCTCCCCTTGCGGGAGAGGGTGGCGACCGGAGGGAGCCGGGTGAGGGGTATGTCGCCATGGCCGAAGAACCGTCACCCCTCACCCCCCTCGCTCCGCTCGGGACCCTCTCCCGCAGGGGGAGAGGGGAAACCCTGGCCCGCCCCGATTTCCCAATCCCGCCGTCTTTCGAAAGTGCGAGGACTGCGATCCTGGCCGCTGTTCCAGCCCATCCCCCCGGCCTCACCCTGAGCCTGTCGAAGGGCGAGGCCGGGGCCGGCATCGGAGCATACCCCTCACCCCCCTCGCTCCGCTCGGGACCCTCTCCCGCAGGGGGAGAGGGGGGATTTG
>JAJUIU010000139.1 GCA_029267445.1 Rhodospirillaceae bacterium | reverse complement strand
TGTCGCGGAAGAACTCGCCCATGGCGCAGCCGGCATAGGGGGCCAGGAACTGCAGCGGGGCCGGCTCCGACGCGGTGGCGGCGACGACGATGGAGTATTCCAGAGCACCCGCCTCCTCCAGCGTGCGCACGATCTGCGCGACGGTGGAGCGCTTCTGGCCGACGGCGACGTAGACGCAATAGAGCTTCTTGGACTCGTCGTCGCCCTGGTTGATCTTCTTCTGATTGATGAAGGTGTCGATGGCGACGGCGGTCTTGCCGGTCTGACGGTCGCCGATGATCAGCTCGCGCTGGCCGCGCCCGATCGGCACCAGGGCGTCGATCGCCTTCAGGCCGGTCTGCATCGGCTCGTGCACGGACTTGCGCGGGATGATGCCCGGCGCCTTCACGTCCACGCGGCGGGTGGTGACGTCGGTGATCGGGCCCTTGCCGTCGATCGGGTTGCCCAGCGCGTCAACCACGCGGCCCAGCAGGCCGCGACCGACCGGCACCTCCACGATGGCGCCGGTGCGCTTGACGATGTCGCCTTCCTTGATGTCGCGGTCGTCGCCGAAGATCACGATGCCGACATTGTCGGTCTCGAGGTTCAGCGCCATACCCTTGATGCCGCCCGGAAACTCGACCATCTCGCCGGCCTGGACCTTGTCCAGCCCATAAACGCGGGCGACGCCGTCGCCGACGGAGAGCACCTGGCCCACTTCGGCGACATCGGCCTCGGTGCCGAAGTTCGCGATCTGCTGCTTGAGGATCGCGGAAATCTCAGCGGCCCGGATTTCCATTATTGAACCCCTTTCATGGCGAGTTTCAGCCTGTTCAGCTTGGTGCGCACGGAACTGTCGACCATGCGCGACCCGACTTTGACGATCATCCCGCCGATCAGCGACGGGTCCACCTTGACGTTGACGCTGACCTTCGACCCCAGCGCCTTGCGCAGGGTGTCGGTGATCGCACGCTCCTGCTCCGGCGTCAGCGCTGCGGCGGCGGTGACGAAGGCCGTCTGCTCCCCGCGGCGGCGCGCCAGCTCGGCCAGGAAGGCGTCGATCATCGCCGAGAGGGCGAAGAGGCGCCGGTTGCGCGCGACCAGCCCGACGAAGTTCCGGACCAGGGGCGACATCTGGACATTGGCGAGCACCGCGTCCATCGCTTTCGCCTGATCGGCGCGGGAGATCAGCGGGCTCCCGACCAGACGCCGGAGGTCGGCGCTTTCGGCGAGGAGCTGTTTGAGGAGGGCGAGGTCCCGGGCCGTCTGGTCCAAGGCCTTCTGTTCGTCAGCGAGAGCGAACAGGGCGGTCGCGTAACGCCCGCCAAGTCCGGATACGCCTGTCCCTTCGGTAGCCACCTGGAGACCTCGGTTGATGTCCGAAGACCTGAATGATTTCAGGACTTTAGCAATAAGAGAGCGGCCTGGGGGCGAGACCCCCCGGCGAATGCGTGCGGGGACATAACACAGAGCTTGGTGCGGTGCAACTGCGTCACTCCGCCCCCCTGGCCGCCCACCCGGCCGCCCCTTGGCCGCCCGCCTGCGCGCGGCGCGGCGTGCGGGTTTAAGCCGTGCTTAACCCTTTGGCGCGCATGCTGCGGAGACCGGCGCGGAGAACCCGCGTCGACACCGCGAAAACCAACCCGGAAGCATCGCTCCCATGACCGCCGCGCTGAGCACCGCCGCCTCCCCCGCCGGGGCGATCATCGTCCCCTTCTCGGTCGCCCGCTTCTGCCCGGCCGACCTGGCGGAATGGAACAGTGTGGCCCTGCCGAAACTGGACCGGGGGCTGTGGGAATCGGTGACGCGGCAGACCGGGCCGGACTTCGACCGGCTGATCGTCCACTTCCCCAACCTCGAGCGTCCGGTGTTCCGCTTCGAGCGGGACCGGCGCGGCACCTACCGGCTGCTGTTCAACGACCGGCGCGGCTGGTACGAGATCGGGTCCGGCGATTCCGCGGAGGAGTGCCTGTCGGTCTGGAAGGGCCGCCTGCCCCGCACCGCCCGCCAGCCGGAAAAGGGTGCGGTCTGATCCGGCGCCGCGCCCCCCGGATCCAATCCATCCACGCATCATCATCATGATCGCGCGCGGGACTCGGGAGCCATCCCGGCACGCGCCAAGTATCGGCATGTCCGCGCGGAGGGGCACGGCGCCCGGCGGCCGACCCGGCGGAATGACCGCCAAATGCCCGAATGTTACGGTCTTGTTAAAGTCATCCGACCATTCGGTGACTGTTCGGAGAAGTTTTGTGTAAGTGACCGGGGAACCCCGGAAGGACATTTGTCTTTGGATATATGTAGGGATATACAGCCGCCAACGCCCAAGACCTAGCGTCGGGTCTGGAAATCGGTCCAGAGCCTCACGATCTGGTGGTTGTGGCGGGCCGCCGGCACCTCTCCTGGATTGCAGGGGCGCGCCCGCCGGGCGGCAGCGATGGGAGGTCCGGGATGCAGGTCGAGGACGGCGTGACGCGGTACCGCAGCATCTGGCTGTCGGACATCCACCTGGGAACGCGCGGCTGCCAGGCCGAGCTGCTGCTGGACTTCCTGAAGCACAACGAGTCCGACCACCTGTACCTGGTGGGCGACATCGTCGACGGCTGGCGCCTGAAGAAGGCCTGGTTCTGGCCCCAGGCCCACAACGACGTGGTCCAGAAGATCCTGCGCCGGGCCCGCAAGGGGGCGAAGGTCTTCCTGATCCCCGGCAACCACGACGAGGCCTTCCGCGAGTTCATCGGCCTGCAGTTCGGCGGCGTGACGATCCTGGAGGACACGGTCCACATCACCGCCGACGGGCGCCGCTTCCTGGTGATCCACGGCGACCAGTTCGACGCGGTGGTGCGCTACGCCAAGTGGCTGGCCCACGTCGGCGACACGGCCTATGTGGCGCTGCTGGGCATCAACACCGTGCTGAACCTGATCCGCCGCAAGCTGGGCTTCCAGTACTGGTCCATTTCCGCTTATCTGAAGCACCGCACCAAGAAGGCGGTCGAATACATCGGCAACTATGAGACCGCTCTTGCGGACGAGGCCCGGCGACGCCATGTCGATGGCGTCATCTGCGGCCATATCCACCATGCCGAAATCCGCGACATGGGCGGTGTGCTCTACTGCAACGATGGGGACTGGGTGGAGTCATGCACCGCCTTGGTGGAGCACGAGACGGGCGAGCTGGAGATCATCAACTGGGCGGACGTGGTCCGGAAGCGGCAGGAGCTGAAGGCGGCCGCGTGAGGATCCTCATCGTCACCGACGCCTGGCACCCCCAGGTCAACGGCGTCGTCCGGACATTGCAGACGACCAAGGCCGAGCTGGAGAAGCTGGGCCACACGGTGGACGTGATCGCGCCGGACAGCTTCCGCACCCTGCCCATGCCGACATACCCGGAAATCCGGCTGGCGGTGCGGCCCGGCGGCAAGCTGCGCCGCATGATCGACGATCTGGCCCCCGACGCCATCCACATCGCCACTGAGGGGCCGCTGGGGTTCGCCGCCCGGCGCTACTGCCTGAATCGGGACATCCCCTTCACCACCGCCTACCACACGCGCTTTCCCGAATACATCCGCGACCGGGTGCCGGTGCCGCTGGCCCTGTCCTACGCCATCGTGCGCCGCTTCCACGGGCCGGCGCACGCGGTGATGGTCGCCACCCCGTCGATCGAGGCGGACCTGAAGGCGCGCGGCTTCCGGAACATCCGCCGCTGGACCCGGGGTGTGGACACCGAGCTGTTCCGCCCGCGCGGCAAGGCCCCGTTCGACGACCTGCCGCGGCCGGTCTTCCTCTATGTCGGGCGGGTGGCGGTGGAGAAGAACATCGAGGCGTTCCTGGCGCTGGACCTGCCGGGCACCAAGGTGGTGGTGGGCGACGGGCCGCAGCGGGCGGAGCTGCAGGCGAAGTTCCCCGCCGTGCGCTTCCTGGGCGCCAAGCACGGGGACGATCTGGCCGCCCATTACGCGGCGGCGGACGTGTTCGTGTTCCCGTCGCGCACGGACACCTTCGGCCTCGTCCTGCTGGAGGCGCTGGCCTGCGGCGTGCCGGTGGCCGCATATCCGGTGCCCGGCCCGCTGGACGTTCTGGACGGGTCCAGCGTGGGCATCCTGGACGAGGATCTGCGCGCCGCCTGCCTGAAGGCGCTGGAGGTGCCCGCCGGGGCCTGCCGCGACTACGCGCTGAAATTCTCCTGGCGCGCCTCGGCCGAACAGTTCCTCTCCAACCTCCGCCCCCTCGTGGACGAGGCGCAGGCGGCGTGAGGGGGGCGGGTGCCGGCTGAAGGGTACCCCTCACCCGGCTCCTTCCTCTCTGACAAACGTGGGGAGCGATGAAGGGCCGTCGCCATCGTGCGTGACCTTAACGGTCGCCGATTCCGCATCCCTCTCCCCCCCGGGGAGAGGATAGGAGAGGGGGCCTGACCGCATGTCCCGGCGGGGCCGAAGCGGGCGGGACCACCCCCTCTCCCAACCTCTCCCCGGGGGGAGAGGGGAACGCACCCGCGCCTTCGCCACCGGAGCCGGACCCCTCACCCGGTTCGCCGACGCTCACCACCCTCTCCCGCAAGGGGAGAGGGTTAACTTGGTCCGCGCTCAATTTGTCGACAGCCTCCGCCGGGTCAGAACAGTGGCGGTGCAAAGCTTCCCCTCTCCCCTAGCGGGAGAGGGTACCGAGCGGAGCGAGGGGGGTGAGGGGTTCTCAATCCCAGCACCCGCCCCCGTTGACCGCCGCTTGCGGGCGGGCGCATGCTCCGCGCCGCAATCAATGCATGGAGGAAGCGGATGTCCGAGGTCGTCGTCTATGGCGGGGCCATGAGCAGTTTCGTGCGCGCGGTGCTGCTGACCCTGGAGGAGAAGGGGGTCGCCTACAGCAACGAACGCGTCGAGATGCATTCGCCCGAGCACCTCGCCATGAGCCCGTTCGGCAAGATCCCGGTCCTGCGCCACGGCGACTTCGTGCTGACCGAGAGCCAGGCGATCTGCCGCTATGTCGACGAGGCGTTCGGCGGCCCGGTGCTGCGCCCCGGCGACCTGAAAGAGCGCGCCCTGGTGGACCAGTGGACCAGTGCCATGGCCGACAGCGTGGCGAACGCCGTCATCCGCAACTACGTGCTGGCCTATATGATCCCGAAATGGCGCGGGCTGCCGGTGGACGAGGCCAAGGTCGCGGCCGGCGTGCCCGCCATGAAGAAGGCCGTGGAGACGGTGGAGAGGCCCGTGAAGCCTGCCGCTTCAGGGAGATCCGCACCACCCAAGTCTGCATTTCAAACACGTCCACGCCACCCGTCCGATCTACGCCGC
>JAJUIU010000031.1 GCA_029267445.1 Rhodospirillaceae bacterium | reverse complement strand
GGGGCGGCGGAGTTCTGCTGGCATGCGGCGCGCCAGTACACGCTGGACCGGCAGATGTTCGGCAAGCCGCTGGCCGCCACGCAGCTGATCCAGAAGAAGCTGGCCGACATGCAGACGGAGATCGCCCTCGGCCTGCAGGGCTCGCTCCAGCTGGGGCGCATGCTGGACGCCGGCACCTGGGCGCCGGAGGCGATCAGCCTGATGAAGCGCAACAACTGCGGCAAGGCGCTCGACGTCGCCCGCCTCGCCCGCGACATGCATGGCGGCAACGGCATCGCCGACGAATACCACGTGATCCGCCACATGGTGAACCTGGAGACCGTCAACACCTACGAGGGCACCCACGACGTCCACGCCCTCATCCTCGGCCGCGCCCAGACCGGCCTCCAGGCCTTCGGGTGAGACGCAACCGACAACAGAAGACAGGGAGGGTCCGATGATCACCGTGTTCTCGAAGTACCCGCTGCGCGAGGGCCTGACCCGCGAACAGGCGATCGAGGAGATCAAGGAGACGATCCCGGTCTACAAGGGCCGCAAGGGTGTGATCCGCAAGTATATCTGCCTCGATTTCGAGAAGCGCGTGGGCTACGGCGTCTATCTCTGGGAAGACCGGAAGCTGGCCGAGGAGTTCTACGCCATGGCCCGCCCGATCATCGCACGGCAGGTGGGCGCGGAGCCCGAGATCCTGTTCTTCGACACGCCCGTGATCGTCGACAACTCCACCGGCGAGGTGATCGTCGACGGCGAGCCGGTCTACGCCTGAGCTTCCTTTCCGCTCGCGTTTCCTCCCGAAACGCTACCTCCGGCGCCGGCGCGCAAACGCCGGCGCCGCCTTTCTTTCCGGAGCCCGCCCATGACCCTCGCCGACCGCCTGCTCGCCGTCCGCCGTGGCGGAGCCGCCCCGCTGGGTCCGCTGGCACCGGGGGAGAAGCCGGGCGATCTCGCGGCGGCCTATGCGGTGGCGGCGAATCTCGCCGAAAGCCTCGGCCCCGTGGCCGGCTGGAAGATCGGGGCCACGTCGGAGCGGGGGCAGCGGATGCTGGGCATCCCCGAACCCTTCTTCGGCCGCGTCTTGGCGGGCACCGTCCGGCAGGCCCCGGCCACCTGGACCACCGGCGGGCGGCCGATCACCCTGGACGCGGAAATCCTGTTCGAGATGGCGGAAACCCCGCCGCCGGGCGCCACGCCCGACACCCTTCGCGCCTGCGTGCGCGCCGTGCGGCTGGGGGTGGAGGTGAACCAGCCGTCCTACGCCGACCCGTTCGCGGAGGGCGGGTTCGCCATCGTCGCCGACAACGGCGCCAACGCGGGCCTGGTCGTCGGCCCCGCCATTCCGCCGGACACGGACCTGCCGTCCGTCACGGCCGCCATCCAGCTGGACGGCGTCACGGCGATGGAGGGCACCGGGGCCGCCGTGCTGGGCGATCCCTGGACGGCACTCGCCTGGCTGGCCGGCGCCCTGCCCCGCCACGGGCTGGCGCTCAAGCCCGGCGATCTCGTCGCGTCCGGCAACCTGTGCTTCGCCAACGCGCGGGCCGGACAGAGGGTGGACGCCCTGTTCGGCGCCCTGGGCGGTGTCACGCTACGCATCGCCTGAGGGGGCGCCTGGACTGACGGTCCGCCCCGGCATAACCCGACGTTATGCGCCCCCCATCCCAATGCATTTGTTGGGCGCCGACCGCCGGGGCGATGGTGGCGGCGACACGACGAAGCGGGGGAATGGTCGCATGCTGCGGGACCGGATCGAGGCGAAGTGGATCGACACCTTCGCCCACACCTTCGAGCTCTGCCACGTGCGCAAGGGCGACCCGGTGGCGATCCTGTCGGAAAGCCAGAGCCGGCAGATCAACGTGCACCTGGCCGAGCTCGCCCTGCTCCGCATGGGGGCCCGGCCCTTCCACGTGATCGTGCCGACCCCGCCGCAAGAGGAGATGGTGCCGGTGCGCTCCACCGGCTCCTCCCATGCCATCCAGGGGCTGGAGCCGGTGGTGAAGGTCCTGTCCGGCGGCATCATGATCGCCGACCTGACGGTGGAGGGCCTGATGCACGCGCCGGAGACCCCGGCGATCCTCGGCTCCGGCAGCCGCTCCCTCTACGTCAGCAACGACCACCCGGAGGTGCTGGAGCGCCTGAAACCCCGGGAGGAGCTGATCCGGAAGGTCCTGATCGGCCGCGAGATGATGCAGAAGTGCAAGGAGATGCGGGTCACCTCGGCCGCCGGCACGGACCTGCGCATCCGCATGGAGGGGGCGCGGGTGGGCGGCAACCTCGGCGTGGTGCGGGAGCCCGGCAAGCTGGCGAGCTGGCCCGGCGGCATCAATTCCTGCTTCCCGCCGGCGGGGGCCGTGAACGGCGTGCTGGTGCTGGACGAGGGCGACCTGAACCTGACCTTCAAGCGCTACCTGGAGAAGCCGGTCCGCCTGGTGATCGAGGACGATTTCGTCACCAAGATCGAGGGCAAGGGCCTGGACGCCGACCTGCACCGCGAGTACTTCGCCGTCTGGGGCGACCGCAACGCCTATGGCGTGAGCCACGTCGGCTGGGGCATGAACCCCTACGCCCGGTGGGAGGCGCTGGTCATGTACGACAAGAAGGACACCAACGCGACGGAGCAGCGGGCCTTCGCCGGCAACTTCCTCTATTCCACCGGCGCCAACCCGTCGGCCAACCGCTACACGCTGGGCCATTTCGACCTGCCGGTGAAGAACACCACCATCACCCTGGACGGCGAGGTGGTGGTGAAGGACGGCGTCCCGGTGGGCGAGCTGCACATGGCGATGGCGTGACCGCCTTGCCGGTCGAAACCGCCCATATCGGCCCCGCGCCGCGCATCGCCGTCGACCGGATCGGCCGGGGTGCGCCCGTGCTGTGCCTGCACGGGATCGGCGGCGGGCGGATCAACTGGACCGGCCAGCTCCGCGCCCTGGCGGACGGCGGCTGGACCGGCATGGCCTGGGACGCGCGGGGCTACGGCCTCAGCGACGACTATCCGGGGCCGCTGGACTTCGCCGATTTCAGCGCCGACCTGCTGCGGGTGCTGGACCATTACGGGATCGACAGGGTGTGCCTGCTCGGCCTCAGCATGGGCGGTCGCATCGCGCTGGACTTCTGGGGCCGCCACCCGGACCGTGTCGGCGCCCTCGTCCTGGCCGACACCAGCGGCGGCACGGCGCAGAGCCGCGACCCCGCGAGGATCGAGGCGTTCCTCGCCGCCCGGCGCAAGCCGCTGCTGGAGGATGGGCTGACCCCGGCCGACATCGCGCCCGGCATCGCCAAGTCCTTCGCCGGTCCCGGCTGCCCGCCCGACGCCTTCGCCCGGATCGTGGAGACGCTGGCGGCCCTGCGCACCGGCAGCTACCTGAAGACTCTGGAGGCGGTCACCCGCTACCACGACTTCCCCCCCTTCGGCCTGATCACCGTGCCGACCCTGGTCCTGAACGGGGAGCACGACCCCATCGCCCCGCCCGCAATGGGCAAGGGCATGGCGGACACGATCCCCGGCGCCACCCACGCGGTGATCCCGGACGCCGGCCACGCAAGCAACATCGAGAACCCGGACGCCTTCAACGCCGCCCTGCTGGGCTGGCTGGCGCGGCACTGGCCCGCCGGGGACATGCCGAAGGCCGCCGCCCATGGCTGAGCCGAACCGCCGCGTCATCGTGAAGGCCTACCCGGCCGACCTGCCGGGGCCGGAGCATTTCGCGCTGGAGACGGCCCCGGTGCCCGTCCCGGCGGACGGGCAGGCGCTGGTGCGCACCGTGTGGCTGGGCATGGACCCGTTCCCGCGCATGCAGCTGACCGACCGGCCGGGCGGCCCGCCGCCGATCCCGCTGGGCAGCGTGATGATCGGGCGCGGCGTGGCCCGCGTGGTGGAGAGCCGGCGGCCGGACCTGGAGCCGGGCGACTGGATCGTCTGCGATCCCGGCTGGCAGGACCACGCGCTCTACACCGCCGCCGAGACGCCGCGGAAGCTCGACCCCGACGCGGCCCCGCCCAGTGCCGCCCTGGGTCTGCTCGGCCCCTCCGGCCTGACCGCGTATTTCACGCTGACGGCAAAGGCCGGGGTGAAGGCGGGGGAGACGGTGGTGGTCACCGCCGCCGCCGGCTCCGTCGGCTCGGCCGCCTGCCAGATCGCCCGCAACCTGGGCGCCCGCGTGGTCGGCATCGCCGGCGGGGCGGACCAGATCGCCTTCCTGAAGGACAGGCTCCGCGTCGACGCCGCCATCGACTGGCAGGCGGAACCGGACCTCGCGACCGCACTGAAGGCCGTCTGCCGGGACGGCATCCACGCGGCGCTGGACACGGTGGGCGGGGCCACCCACGACGCCATCATGGCGAACATCGCCGTGGGCGGGCGCGTGGTGATGGCGGGCTTCATCTCCGGCTACGGGGAGCGCAAGCCCTACGGCAATCCGCACGCGGTCATCTTCCGCCGCGCCACGCTGGCGGGCTTCCTTCTGGCCGACCACATGGGCGACGCGCCGGCGGCCCTCGACCGGCTGGCCGGCTGGTACCGGGAGGGAAGCCTCGACCTGTTCGAGAACGTCACCGCGGGGCTGGAGAACGCCCCCGCCGCCTTCGCCGGGCTGTTCCGCAGCCCGCCCCCGGGCAAGCAGCTCGTCCGGGTCGAACCATGACACACGGCAAGAACACAGCAGGGACAGGAGCTTCGCCATGAAAGCCGTCGCCTTCAAAGCCTACGGTGCCCCGGACGCGCTGGAGCTGATGGACATCCCGAAGCCGGTTCCCGCCGCCGACGAGGTGCTGGTGGAGATCCGCGCCAGCGGCATCAATCCCTTCGACGCAAAGATCCGGCGCGGCTACCTGACTTGGTTCTACCAGGTGGAGTTCCCCTACGTGCCGGGGGCGGACTTCGCGGGCGTCGTCGTCGGCAAGGGCGACGGCGTGTCCAGCCTCGCCATCGGCGACAAGGTCTGGGGCATGACCTGGCCGCCGCACCAGGGTGCCTACGCCCAGTACATCGCCGTGAAGGCGGACGGCATCCGCCGCATGCCGTCGAACCTCAGCTTCGAGCAGGCGGCCGTCATGCCCATGGCCTGCATGACCGCCTTCTACGCCCTGCACGACATGGTGACGCTGAAGCCCGGCCAGCGGGTGCTGATCCATGCCGGTGCGGGCGGTGTCGGCAGCTACGCCATCCAGCTCGCCAAGAAGGCGGGCTGCTGGGTCGCCACCACCTGCTCCACCGCCAACGTGGATTACTGCAAGGCGCTGGGCCCCGACCTGGTCGTGGACTACCAGACCCAGGATTTCAGCGCGCTGGTCAAGGACTGCGACATCGCCATCGACCAGGTCGGCGGCGAGACCAGCCTGAAGACCTATGAGAGCATGAAGCGCGGCGGCACCATCCTGCTGGTCGAGCGCGGCCACAAGGTGGAGATGGAGCACCGCGCCGCCAATGTGGCCAAGTACGGTGTGCAGCTGCGCGAGGTGGCGTTCGAGAACGTGCCCGACGCGCTGGACCGCATGCGCGAGGCGGTGGAGGCCGGCTGGCTGAAGAGCACGCTGGAGCGCGTGGTCGGCGTGGAGGACATCGCCGCCGTCCACGCCCAGCTCGACAGCCGGCACATCCGCGGCAAGGTGGCGATGGTCATCCCCTGAGCGCCGCCACACCCGTCGACGGAGGTCATGGCGTGGCGCCAGAGATACCGGGGGAAGACGCGCTGGAGGCGCTGGTGGACGCCCACGTCGCCACCCGCATCCGTTCCCGGCGGGCGATGGTGGGTCTTTCTCAGGCTGGTCTCGCCCATGCCGCGGGGCTGAACCTCCGCCAGTTGCGGCGATACGAGCGCGCCGCCGGGTCCATTCCGGTGGGCAAGCTCGCCCGCATCGCCAAAGCCCTGAACGTGCCGGTGCGCCATTTCCTGGACGGCATCGATGGCGGGGACCCACGGCCGCCGTCTTCGCGCGGGGTGGTCCTTGCGGGCATGGGCCACCATGGCCGCGCGCCGGACCAGGGCACGCTTCCCGGCTGACCCCTTCGACCTGGGGCGACCAGGCATCGCTGCCGCTTCAGGCTAGTCCGCGGCCGTATCGTGCTTGGTCATCGACGTCCCGTCCGGCCGGTCGCCAGCGGCGACATGCCGGTCCAGCAGGCCCATCACCGGGGTCACGGTGATGCCGTGGATGACGATCGACACCAGGATGATGAAGCCGACGATGGCCCAGATGGGCCCCTGCTCGAAGGTCCAGCGCGCCTCGTTGACGGCGTAGGCGACGTAGTACATCGAGCCCACGCCCCGGATGCCGTAGAAGCCGACGGCCAGCGTCTCCGCCGGGCGGCGCCCCAGGCCGATGAATCCGATCCAGGTGGCGGCCGGTCGGATCAGGAACAGGAAGGCGAGGCCCGCCGCGATGTCCCACCAAGTCAGCGGGGCCAGCAGACCCTGGGCGATGGCGCCTCCGAACAGGACCAGGACCAGCATCATGAACAGCCGCTCGAGCTGTTCCGCGAACTCGTGCAGGCGTTCATGGTAGTGGTGGTGCCGCTCCGCCCGGCGGAACGCGACGGCGGTCAGGAATACGGCCAGGAAGCCGTATCCGTGCACCAGTTCGGTGATACCGTAGGACAGCGCCGTCATGCCGAGCGCCAGGAAGCCGTCGCCCGTGCTGGACAGGGCCGACCGCTTCGGCAGGCGGAAGGTCAGCCAGCCCAGCAGCATCCCCAGGGACCAGCCCACGGCGATGCCGGCCGCCAGTTTCCACACGACATCCACGGCGAACCAGTCCCAAAGCCATGTGAGGCCGGGCTCCGTGGCGGGTTCGGCGTCGAGCGGCGCCGCCACGCCGGTCGCCAGCGCGACCGCGACGGCGAGATTAACGAAGGGGAAGGCGAGACCGTCGTTCAGCCCGGCCTCCGACGTCAGGCTGAAGCGCACCTCGTCCTCCTCGCCCGCCCCCGGCGGCCCGACTTGCACGTCGGACGCCAGCACCGGGTCGGTCGGCGCGAGACAGGCGCCGAGCAGGATCGCCGCAGCCAGCGACAGACCCATCAGGGACCAGCCCAGCAGGGCGACGGCCGCGATGCTGAGCGGCATCACGATCCCCAGCAGGCGCCAGGTGATCTGCCAGTTCCGCCAGCCGAGCGGGCGGTCGAGCTTCAGCCCGCTGCCCATCAGCGCCACGATGACCAGCATTTCGGTCAGGCGTTCGGTGATCTCCGGATAGCGCAGCGGGTGTGGATCGTCGGCCGGGTACACGTAGCGGAACAGCAGGAACCCGATGCCCACGCAGACGATCGGCAAGGAGAGCGGCAACCGCTGCAGCAGCATGGGGAGCCAGACGACCAGCAGGATCAGCAGGCCGAATCCGACAAGCGCGACGATGTATGGGTCCATGCAGGCCGAAACAGGTCAGGCGGCAAAGTATCGCCGTTCCGTGGTGATAGGGCCCGCGCGGCGCCGTGGAACCGCGCCCTTTCCATGGTCCACCGCGCAGGCGCTTCCGGCATCGTGTGGGCGCGCGCCGTCCACCAGGGGGCGCCATGGACCGAACGTCGTGGATGGTGCCCCCGGTCGGACTCGAACCAACACGCCGTTGCCGGCAACAGATTTTGAGTCTGCCGCGTCTACCATTTCGCCACGGGGGCACCGGGGTCCGGGGACGCGCGGGGGATCATAGCGGCGGCCTGTCGCGGGTCAAAGGCTTTCCGCCGCTTTGCCTGGGGCGCCGGGGGGTTTATATCGGGGGGATGACCGCCGTCACGCATTCCCGGCCCACGGCCGGTCCGATCGGCCTGCTGGCAAGCCCCCGGGTGCCGGCGGCGCTGGTGATCGCCGGCACGGGCGCCCTGGTCGTCGCCTTCGCGTCCCAGCATTGGGGCGGGCTGGCCCCGTGCGAGCTGTGCCTGTGGCAGCGCTGGGCCTATGCCGCCGCCATCGGCGCGCTGATGCCCGGCATGTTCGTAAAGGACCGGCCGGGCGCGCGGGCCGTCATCCTGGTCCTGGGCGCCCTCGCCTTCCTGGCGGGTGCGGGCATCGCCTTCTTCCACGCCGGCGTTGAGCAGGGCTGGTGGACGGGCCTGACCGCCTGCGCCAACCCTGCCGCCGGGGCGACCAGCGTGGACGACCTGCTGCGCCAGCTCGAGGCGGCCCCAATCGCCCGCTGCGACGAGATCCCCTGGTCCTTCCTCGGCCTGTCCATGGCAGGCTGGAACGTCCTGGCGATGCTGGGGCTGGCCGCGATATCCGCCGTCGCCGCGCGCCTCGCCTGGGCCGCGAACGCCCGCTTGAAGGAGACAGCGGCATGACCGCCCGTCCGCTCGCCGACCCGACCCGGCTGTCCAACATGCCCCGGCCACGCCGGCTGCCCGGCGACCCCGGCACCCGCGACGCCGTCGCCCGCATGGTGCGGGTGGACCATGCCGGGGAATACGGGGCCGCCCGCATCTATGCCGGGCAGCTCGCGGTGCTGAAGGACCGGCCCGGCACGGGCGACCTGATCCGCCACATGGCGGAGCAGGAGCGGGTGCATCTGGAAACCTTCCAGAAGATGATCGTGGACCGGAAGGTCCGCCCCACCGCGCTGCAGCCGATCTGGCACGCGGCGGGCTATGCGCTGGGCGCCGTCACCGCCCTGATGGGGGAGCGGGCGGCCATGGCCTGCACCGTGGCGGTGGAGACCGTGATCGACGAGCATTACGCCAACCAGCGCGACGCCCTCGGCCCCGAGGAGGCCGAACTGAAGGACACGATCGAGCGGTTCCGCGCCGAGGAGGCCGAGCACCGCGACATCGGGCTGGAGAACGAGGCGGAGCTGGCGGCCGGATACCCCGTGCTGTCCAGCGTCATCAAGGCGGGCTCGCGCGCCGCCATCTGGCTGTCCGAGCGGTTCTGAGCGGCGCGTGGCCGACCCGCCCGTCCCCGCGCTCCGCGCCATCGCCGCCGGTCTCGAGGGCGGCACCCTGACCTGCGTCGGCCTTGTCGAAGGGCTGCTGGACCGGATCGCGGCGCTGGAGCCCGAAGTGCGGGCCTGGGCCTTCCTCGACCCCGCCATAGCCCTGGACGCGGCCCGCCGGATCGACCGTGACGGGCCGCGCGGCCCGCTGGCGGGCGTGCCCGTCGGCGTGAAGGACATCATCGACACGGCCGACATGCCGACCGGCTACGGCTCACCGCTCTATGCCGGGCACCGCCCGCCGCGCGACGCCTCCTGCGTGGCCCTGCTGCGGCGGATGGGCGGGCTGGTCCTGGGCAAGACGGTGACGACCGAGTTCGCCTATTTCGGCCCCGGCCCCACCCGCAACCCGCACGACCCGGCCCGCACCCCCGGCGGCTCCTCCTCAGGCTCGGCGGCGGCCGTGGCGGCGGGCATGGTGCCGGTCGCCTTCGGCACGCAGACCGCCGCCTCCATCAGCCGGCCGGCCAGCTATTGCGGCGTGGTGGGATACAAGCCCAGCTTCGGCCTGCTGGACCGCACCGGCGTGCGCCCCTTCGCCGACAGCCTGGACACTCTGGGGGCGCTGGCCCGCACGGTGGACGACGCCGCCTGGTTCTGCTTCGCCCTCGCCGGCCGGCCGGCGCCCGATCTCTCCGCCGATCCGGGCGCCGTCGCGATAGGCCTCTGCCGTACCCATGAATGGGACCAGGCGGCCCCGGAGAGCCGGGCCGCCCTGGAGACGGCCGCCGCCCGCCTCTCCGCCCTCGGCGCGACGGTGAGGGAGGTGAGCCTCCCCGCCCCCTTCCGCAACCTGTGGCGGGACCAGAAGCGCATCATGGCGGTGGAGGGGGCGCGGGCCTGCGCGGCGGAGATGAACGCCGCCCCCGACCGGCTGAGCGCTCCGCTGCGGGAGCTGATCGCCCTGGGGGAGGCGACGACGCCGGACGAGCTGGACCAGGCCCTCGACCGCGCCGCCCGGGCGCGGGCCGCCTTCCCCGCCGTGATGGACGGTCTGGACGCGCTGATCTGCCCGGCCGCCATGGGGGAGGCGCCAGAGGGCATCGCCGCCACGGGCAATCCGATCTTCAGCCGGGTGTGGACGCTGCTGGGCGTGCCGTCCCTGGCGGTGCCGGGCTGCGCCGGGCCGAACGGAATGCCCGTCGGCGTCCAGGTGGTGGGGCGGTACCGCGACGACGCCCGCACGCTGGCGGTCGCGGCCCTGCTCGAGGGCGCCTTGTCCGAGGGATAACCCGCCCGCTCCGGGAACAGACCATGCGCCGGCCCGGTTCACACTGGGGCCCGGACTGGGGCCCGGAGCCGGAGCGCGAGCGTATGCAGGATGTCACCTTTCCGACCATGAACCCGTTCGTCATGGCGGATTTCGCACGGGAGTCCGTGCGGGCCAACCCGATCACCGGATATGGCAAGCTGTATCTGCCGGCCGGTGCGCGGGACGGCGTCAGGCTGCCGGCCATGGTGCTGATGGAGGGGCTGGGCGGGCTGAAGCCGCACCGGGAGCTCGCCTATGGCCGCGACCTCGCCGCCGATGGCTATGCCGTGCTGGTGGTGGACACCTTCCGCGCGCGGGCGGCCGACGGCTTCGGCGACACCAAGCGGGCGCTGGAGGTGAGCGAGGCGATGATGCTGGCCGACGCCTACGCCGGCCTCGCCTTCCTGCGGACGCACCCGGCCGTCGATCCGGCGAGGATCGGCGTCATGGGCTTCTCCTACGGCGGGATGATCAGCGTCCTGGCCGCCTACGACCAGCTCCGCCGTCTGATCCAGCCGGCCGCGCCGGGCTTCGCCGCCCATGCCAGCTTCTATGGATGTTCCGTGCCGCGCCTCGACGACCCGCGCACCACCGGGGCGCCCGTCCTGATGCTGCTGGGCGACAAGGACCGGAACGTCAGCCTGGACCGCTCGGCGGACATCGCCGCCGATCTGCGGCGCGGCGGCTCCGCCGTGCGGAAGATCGTCTACGACGCGTGGCACCAGTGGGACGGCAATGACGAGCGGCGCCGTTTCGTCCGCTGGAGCCTGGAGCATCTGCATGTCCGCCTGGACCGGCGCCACCGCACCCGCCACGAGGAGACGGGGCTGCCCATGCGGGGGCCGCTGACCCGGCGGCTGGTGATCGCGCTCGGCGTGCGGGCGACCGGCTACCACATCCAGCGTGACGCCGACGTGAAGCGGCAATCCTATGCGGCGCTGCTCGAGTTCCTCGCCCGGTCCATGCCGCGCGGGGATCGGCTGGCCGCCGAATAGCCGGGTCAGCCCGGCGCCAGCCGCCGCCGCACCCAGGGCCACAGGGATGCCGCGAAGGCGAAGTTCAGCGGCAGCAGGCCGAAGGTCTTGAACAGGACCCAGGCGTCAAGACCCAGGCCGCGCCAGACCAGTTCGTTCAGCACGGCCAGCGCCGCCAGGAACGCCGCCACCCGCAGCGACAGCCCGGCCCAGGCCTCGTCCCGCAGGGGCAGCGCCCCGCCCAGCACCAGCCGCAGCCCCGGACGCCCCGCCGCGACGCTGGCGAACAGCGACAGGCTCATGATCCCGTTCACCACGGTCGGCCGGATCAGCAGCCAGAAGGGGTCGCGCGTCGCCAGCGTCAGCCCGCCGAACAGCAGCACGAACCCGGTCCCGACCAGCGGCATGACCGGCAGCCGTCGATGCCGGACCCAGGAGACGGCCGTGACCAGCGCCGCCGCCGCCATGTAGGCGGCGGTGGCCCAGAACACGCCGGCGCGGGCGTACAGGATGAAGAACAGCAGCAGCGGCCCGAACTCGACCGCCGATCGCCGCGCCAGTCCGGCCAGGAACGGCGGCGGGCCGTCTTGGCCGGTCCGGATGTTGGTCGTCGTGGACATCCGGGAGTGAACCCCGCCTGGCGCCGCGGTGTTCCCCGGGGCCCGCCACCACGTCCGCTCTTCACGGCGCGCCGTTTCGGCGCGATAGTTCGTGGAACGGACACCGCCTTTGGAGGCGCACGATGCTGGGGGGCAAGGTCGTTGGCGAGCACAACCCGAACAAGGTGGACAAGTTGCTGACGCCGGAGATGGCCGACAAGAACGTCCGCCGCCGGGTCATGGCCTTCCTGGAGGCGATCGAGACCGCCGTGCTGGAGGCCAACACGGCGGTGATCGGACGGGAGATCCCGCACCTCAACCAGGAGAGCTTCCTGAAGATGGCGGTGCGGGTGGCCGAGCTGCGGGCGGACTACATCCGCCACGGCCTGAAGCTGGCGGAAATCCGCCACCCCGGCCCCGACGCGCTGGACGATCTGGCAAAGGCGCGCCGGGCCTACGAGGAGATGAAGGCCGTGTTCGAGGCCGCCGAGCGGGTCATCGAACGCGGCTATGTGAAGTTGGACTGATCCCGGCGGCTCACGCGGGCGGCTGGACGTAGCCCCGCTCGACCAGCCGTTCCGCCGCCTCGAACGCGGCGACCAGCTCCTCGATGGCGGTGCGCAGCGCCGCCAGCTCGCGGACGGAGTCGGCATCCGGATGGGCCTGGGCCGCCAGCGCGATCGCCTTCTGCACATGCTGGGCGCGCAGCTCAGCCACGCGCACGGCGAGCCTTAGCAGCCCGTCCTTGTCGAGTTCCGGGATGGCCCGGCCGATCACGGCCCGGTTCGCCTCGAACACGGCCTGCTGCATGCTGTCCAGGAACCGGCGGACACGATGGGCATGGCCAGCGTCCCCCTCCTCCGGGGCGTAGTGGATGGTGTGCTGGTGCTTCAGCCCCACGACCTTGATCGACATGACGGCTCTCCCTCGTTCTATGTCGGGGACGACCGGCGCAAGCGCCATGCCATGCGGGCAACGGCCGATTCCCGCCAAGCCGCGACAGGGCGTGCGGATGCCGGTCGCAGGACGCGACGCGATTCGGTGTCGAACGCGGAATTCGGGAGGGCGCCGGGGACCGGGAGGGGCTCAGAAGGGATCGAGCTCGCTGTCCCAGTAGAGGAAGTCGCGCCAGCTTTCATGCAGGAAATTCGGCGGGAAGCTGCGGCCGTTTTCCTGGAGCTGATAGGCGGTGGGCTGGAAGGGCGGCTGGATCGGGTGCATCCCGCACTGGTGGGGATAGCGGTTGCCCTTCAGCAGATTGCAGGCGGAGCAGGAGGTGACGACGTTTTCCCAGGTTGTTCGGCCGCCCTTGGAGCGGGGGATCACGTGGTCGAAGGTGAGGTCCTGGGTGGGGAAGCCGTTACCACAGTACTGACAACTGAACCGGTCGCGCAGGAAGACGTTGAACCGTGTGAAGGCCGGCCTTCGTGTCGCCGGGATGTACTCTTTCAGACTGATGACGCTTGGAAGCTTGATCTCGTGATTGGGCGATCTGACCGTCCGGTCGTAGACGGAGATGATGTTCACCCTGTCCAGGAAGACCGCCTTCACCGCCTCTTGCCAGGACCACAGGGACAGCGGGAAGTAGCTCAGCGGGCGGAAATCCGCGTTGAGCACCAAGGCCGGACAACTGTCGAGCGGTGGTGTCAAGGCCACGCCCTCTATCGTTCCCTGGGGGTCGCCCCGGCCAACCGGAGCCGACTGCGGTCTAGATAGACGAAGGTTGTGGATAAGGCAATCGCGCCGTGACGCCGTGACGCGGATTTCACGCCGCTGTCATGGTTCGTACACACCAGCCCTGGGGGTATCCGGGCGATGGGCACACCTATTCTGGGTCCCAGCCGGTTATCCACATGCCCGATGGGTTACCCCCAGGCGGCAGGGCACCGCCGATGCCCGCGACTCGCTTGCGGCGGCGGTGCCGCCCGGCCTATGCAGGTCCCATGACCGCAGCCCCCCGGACAGTCTGCCGTTTCGCGCCCAGCCCGACGGGCTTCCTGCATCTGGGGCACGCCCATTCGGCCCTGTTCGGCTGGCGCATCGCGCGGGAGGCGGGCGGGCGCTTCCTGCTGCGGATCGAGGATATCGACCCGCAGCGCTGCCGGCCGGAGTTCGAGGCGGCGATCCTGGAGGACCTCGCCTGGCTGGGCCTGGACTGGGATGGGCCGGTGCGCCGCCAGTCGGATCACATGGACGATTATGCCGCCGCCCTGGACCGGCTGGGGCGGCTCGGCGTGCTCTACCCCTGCTTCTGCTCCCGCAAGGACATACAGGAGGAGATCGCGCGGGCGGGCTACGCACCCCACCTGACCCCCATGGGGCCGGAAGGGCCGCTTTATCCCGGCACCTGCCGCCGCCGCGATCCGATCCATGCCGCCGCGCGCGTGGCGGCGGGGGAGCCGCACGCCATCCGTCTGGATGTGGCCAAGGCCGCCGCCATCACCGGTCCGCTGACCTGGGAGGAACAGGGCAAAGGGGTCGTCACGGCCGATCCCGGCGTGCTGGGCGACGTGGTGCTGGCCCGCCGGGACGTGCGCGCCAGCTATCACCTGTCGGTCACGGTGGACGACCATCTCCAGGGCGTGACGCTGGTCACGCGGGGCCGCGACCTCCATCCGGCCACCCATCTGCACCGGCTGCTCCAGGCGCTGCTGGGGCTGGACGTGCCGGAGTGGCGGCATCACGGCCTGTTGACCAACGACGCGGGGGAACGCCTGTCCAAGCGGGATGGCGCCACCGCCCTGCGCGCCCTGCGCGAAGCCGGGCGCACGCCGGCGGAAGTGAGGTCCCTGGCCGGCTTTCCCGAGTGAGCACAGGATGATGCAACCCTCGGGTTGCAAAGAAAATTAACCTGTTTGCGGGAGTGTGGTATGAGCGCGGCCATGCCGGACACGCCCATGCTCGCCCACTATCGGCGCCTGACGGAGAACACGACGATCGACAGCAGGACCCTGCTGTCGACGGACTACTTCAATCACTTCAACGAAGTGATCATGCTGCTCTCCATGGTCGGCGACATGCCGGAGATGCTGGACGACATCAAGGCGTGGCGGCCGCTGTCCTACTGCGAGCATTTCGCCCGCTCCGGCCTCGCCATCGCGCCGCTGGCGGCGGAGTGCTACGCGCATGTGCCGGGAGAGTTCCGGGTCCCGTTCGACGCCACCATCGACGAGCTGAACGCCACCATCGCCGAGGGGGTGGAGGCGCTGGAGGCCGCGAAGGCCGACCCGGCCCTGTTCGGCCATCTGGCGAACGAGTACTGGCGCCGGCTGCAGGACCTGGTGGACCGGGCCGGCGCCATCGTCCACGGCATGGCCCCCTGCGGCGCCATGGACCAGGACGCCATCGACGCCCTGTTCTGAACCCCCACCACGTCAGACGCAGTCGAAGGTCGCGACCTTGCGATCCGTTCCGGTGACCGCCTGAAGCCGCGCCGAGCGGTCGAAGCTGCGGCAGTGGTTCTGCGCCCGCTCCATCGCCTCGTCGCTCTGCTGGCCCCGGTAGGCGAAGGTGATGCTCTGCGGGGTGGCGTTCGTGATCTCCGGATCGCCGCCGATTCCCAACGTGCCGCAGCCTGCCAGTCCAAGGATCGCGATGGCGGAAAGGGCGATGGTGCGCATGGGACCTCCTCCGAAGATGTGTTACCGCAGCACCAACAGGGCTGGCCGCTATGCGTTTCGTTTCGCGACATCCTGACGCGCCGCCGGTTGTCCGGCAGCGGCCGCCCCGGGCCGCCCACCAGGACCGGTCCCATGGCGAACAGCAAGCAGCTCGGTGCCCGCAAGCGCGTGGCACTCGTCGCGCACAACGCCAAGAAGAACGACCTCGTCGCCTGGGTGGAGGCCCACGCCGAAGCGCTGGCGCCGCACCGCTTCTGGGCCACCGGCGGCACCGGTGACGCGGTGCGGCGGGCCTGCCCCCGGCTGGAGATCACCGGACTGAAGTCGGGGCCCCTGGGCGGCGATCAGCAGGTGGGCGCCCTGATCGCGGAGGGGGAGCTGGACGTGGTGATCTTCTTCACCGACGCGCTGTCGCCGCACCCGCACGACGCGGACGTGCAGGCGCTGGTCCGCCTGTCGACGCTGTACGACGTGGCGCTGGCGACCAACCGGACGACGGCGGAGTTCCTGATCTCCTCGCCCCTGTTCCAGGACGCGGTCGAAACCCCCGCCGACGGCCGGCTCGAGGGCCGCTAGTCCGTATCCAGGTTGCTGAACATCAGCACCTTGCGGTCCAGGTCGAACATGGTGTGGCCGCTCTTGCCGAACAGCTTGACCAGCACGTCCATGTCGTCGGCCGTGGCGTCCAGGATGTACTCCTCCACCCCGTTGTCGAGGATGAGCTGGAGCGTGAAGGTGCCGGGCGCGCCCCGCTGCCGCTCCGTCCACGACGCCTGGATGTTCGTCACCTCGCGCACGGTATAGCCGCGCTCAAGCCGCTGTTCGGAGGCATCCTTCCGGTCCGACATCGCCCGTCTCCATGGGTCAGGCGGGACCCGCCGACCGGGTCCCCGCCCGCGCCTCAATGGGCGGGACGGACGGGCGTTCCGGAAAAATGGAACATGCGCGGGACGTCAGCGCCGCAACCCCTTGCACAGGGCCATGTACTCCGGATGGTCCGGCGTCAGCCGGCCGTGCCGGATCAGGAAGTCGATGACGACGAGGTTGACGTTGAACTTCCAGTCGTCGGTGTCGCGCACGCTGGCGGCCACTCGGTCCACCGGCCACAGCTCGAACCGCTCCACCTCGCCGTCGGTGTTGCGGGGCGTGAAGTCGGGGGGGAGTTCCAGGTCGTAGCAGAACAGCGTGTCGTCCTTCAGCCCGTGCTCGTTCCGCATGAGATAGCTGATGATGCCGACCGGCACGGCCTTGCGGGCGAGGTCCTCCGGCAAGGCCGCCTCCTCGTGCGCCTCCTTCACCAGATTCTCGGCCAGGGTCAGACCCAGCGGCTGGCCGCCGGCCACGAGATTGTCGTACTGGCCCGGCGCCACACCCCGGTCGTTCGACCGCTTGCCGACCCAGAGGTGCAACCCGTCGGCCTTGCGGACGAAGCCGTTGATGTGCAGGCCGAAGCTCATCAGCCCGAAATAGGGCACGGCTGCCCGGTCGATGCCCATCAGCGGCTCCGCCCCCCAGTGCGTGAGCACGGGATAGAGCTCGCGGCGCAGCTTGTGGACGACCCGGTCCTTCACGAGCTGCGCCAGCGCCCGCCCCACCACCACCGTCCGCGCCTCCGCGGTGGCGTGGCGATCGTCAACGGCGACACCGTCGTCGACGCCGACGAACGGGTCGCCGAACGCCACCAGCCGATCCCGGAAAGGCCCCCGCACCAGACCCACCGGGTGCCCGCCGACGATGAAGGGCCGGGTGTCCGTGAGGTCGTGCGTGTTGCAGGCGGTGATATGGCGCAGGAAGCTCATGCGCCGCAGTAAACGGCCCCGCGCGCCGTCCGGCAAGCATGCCGAAGGGCCGAGGTGGCACCCGCCCCTACCCGTTTGCCGCACCGATGGGGATGGGCGGCGGGGCCCGGCCGCGCTATATGGGGTCCATGAACGGACTTCTCTTCTTCCTTCTGATCGCGGCCATGCTGGCGACCTTCGGCGTGCTCGCGATGGGCCTCGTCGCCATGGCGCGCGGCGGTGAGTTCAACGCCAAGTACGGCAACCGGCTAATGTGGTGGCGCGTGCGCCTCCAGCTGCTGGCGCTGGTGCTGTTCGCCCTGGCCTTCTTCTCGGCGGCGGCGTGAGGCGGCCATGGTCCGGCTGACGCGCATCTACACCCGTGGCGGCGACGCCGGGGAAACGTCGCTGGGCGACGGTTCACGCGTGGCCAAGCACACGATCCGGGTGGAAGCCTACGGCACGGTGGACGAGGCGAACGCCGTGCTCGGCCTCGCCCGGCTGCACACCGGGGGTAGTGCCGATCCGGTGCTGGCGGAGGCTGACGCCATGCTGGGCCGCATCCAGAACGACCTGTTCGACCTGGGTGCCGATCTCTGCACGCCGGAGCGGGAGAACCCGGAATGGCCGCCGCTGCGCGTCGTGCAGGCGCAGGTGGACCGGCTGGAGCGGGAGATCGACGCCATGAACGCCGAGCTCCAGCCGCTGAACAGCTTCATCCTGCCGGGCGGCACCCCGGCCGCCGCCTATCTGCACCAGGGCCGCACCGTGGTGCGCCGGGCGGAGCGGCTGATGACCCATCTCGCTACGCTGGAGCCGGTGGGCGAACCCGCCCTGCACTATATCAACCGCCTGTCCGACCACCTGTTCGTGCTGTCCCGCTGGGTCAACGACAAGGGGGCCAAGGACGTGCTCTGGGTGCCGGGGAAGAACCGGTCGACGTAAGGCTCAACACAGCTCGTCGCTGTCAAGTTCCTGTCCATTAAGAATACAAGCGAAGAGCTTCATTACCTTTACGGTCCTGTCTAGAGCAGATACCTCTTTGTAGAACTTGCTCATGGCTTCACGCGTGCTGGTCGCCTGCGTGAATACAGTAGTATTAGGTACTTTGTAGGATTTTCCGCTCTTATTCATGCATGCAGAGAAGCCGTTCCTAAGCAGGTGACTCTTTACGTCGCTATGGCGTTTATCAATGTCGTAGGTCAGCACGTACCACTCGCTAGCCATAATGCGCCTCCAATCTGCCGATGGTGATATGGTCATCTCTTAGTGATTGGAATTCAACCTGGACGTTTTCCTATATGCATAACTCCATTCACTGGTAGGTGCTTACATGAGACTCCTGCAGGTAACGGTCGCCTCATTGAAATGCACGCTGATTGCTGTTTCAGATGCGTTGTCGAGCGGCACCGCCGAAGACGGCGCGCGCATCAGCTTCGCGACACCGGAGTTGCTCTGGCAGGTGCTCACGGCACGGCGGTGGGAAATCCTGAAGGCGATGGCCGGGCGGGAGGCCATGTCCATACGGGCCGCGGCGCGGCTTGTGGGCCGCGACGTGAAGGCCGTGCACGCCGACGTGCATGCCCTTCTGGATGCGCGTCTCATCGATTGGACGGCGGATCGCCGGATCGTCTTCCCCTACGACGCCATCCATGTGGACTTCATGCTGAAAGCGGCCTGACACAGCGGATCCGGCATCCCGCTTTTTCATCGGCGGGGGCCGGAATTTCAGTGCACCGCAGGCCTTGACCCTACCACAGAAGGGATGCGTCCACACGCACCCTCCCCGCGCATTGACAGTGCCTTGGGGACAATCCTATGGTCGCGGCCCACGCCGGCCCCGACAGGGCCGCGCAGGCTTCCCCTTGCCCGCGCGGACCGTCCGGGACAACGGCTCCAGCCGCAAGCTGACTCGAGGAACGCCAGCCATGAAGCTTCTCGTCGCCGTCAAGCGGGTCGTCGACTACAACGTCAAGATCCGCGTGAAGCCGGACAATACGGGCGTCGATCTCGCCAACGTGAAGATGTCGATGAACCCGTTCGACGAGATCGCGGTTGAAGAGGCCGTGCGCCTGCGGGAATCCGGCAAGGCCACCGAGATCGTCGTCGTCTCCATCGGCCCGGCCCCGGCGCAGGAGACGATCCGCACTGCGCTGGCCATGGGGGCCGACCGCGGCATCCTGGTGCAGACCGACGGCGAGACCCAGCCCCTGGGTGTCGCCAAGGTGCTGAAGGCGCTGGTCGAGAAGGAAAACCCGGACATGGTGATCCTGGGCAAGCAGGCGATCGACGACGACGCCAACCAGACCGGCCAGATGCTGGCGGCGCTGCTGGGCTGGCCGCAGGGCACCTTCGCCAGCAAGGTGGTGCCGGGGGACGGCAAGGTGGCGGTCACCCGCGAGGTCGACGGCGGCCTGGAGACGGTGGAGCTGAAGCTGCCGGCGGTGGTGACCACCGACCTGCGCCTGAACGAGCCGCGCTACGCCTCCCTGCCCAACATCATGAAGGCGAAGAAGAAGCCGATCGACATGGTCGACCCGGCCTCCCTCGGCGTCGATCTCGCCCCGCGCCTGAAGACGCTGAAGGTGACGGAGCCGGCGAAGCGCAAGGGCGGCGTGAAGGTCGCGGATGTCGACGCGCTGGTGTCCAAGCTGCGCGACGAAGCCCGCGTGATCTGACCGGCGAAGGGAAGGAGCAAGACCATGAACATCCTCGTCATCGCCGAGCCCGCGACGGACGGCGTCAAGAAGCCCACCCTGACCACCATCGGTGCCGCCGCCGCACTGGGCGGCACCATCCATGTGCTGGTCGTCGGCCAGGGTGTGGGCGCCGCCGCCGACGCGACAGCCAAGGTCGCCGGTGTCGCCACGGTGCTGGTCGCCGACGCCGCCGAGTACGCCCACCCGCTGGCCGAGAATGTGGCCCCGCTGGTGGTGAAGCTGGCGAAGGAGGGTGGCTACGGCCACGTCCTCGCCCCGGCCACCACCTTCGGCAAGAACGTGACCCCGCGCGTCGCCGCCCATCTCGACGTGCAGCAGATCAGCGACATCACCGCCGTGCACGGCGCCGACACGTTCGAGCGGCCGATCTATGCCGGCAACGCCATCGCCACGGTGCAGTCGTCCGACGCGGTGAAGGTCATCACCGTGCGCGGCACGGCCTTCGAGGCCGCCGCCGCGACGGGCGGCTCCGGCACGGTGGAGAGCGTGGGCGGCACCGGCGACGCCGGCCTGTCCAGCTTCGTTGGTGCGGAGCTGACCAAGTCCGAGCGGCCGGAGCTGACCGCCGCCCGCGTGGTCGTGTCCGGCGGGCGCGGCATGCAGTCCGGCGACAATTTCGTCATCCTTGACGCCCTGGCGGACAAGCTGGGTGCCGCCGTCGGCGCGTCGCGCGCGGCCGTGGACGCCGGCTTCGTGCCGAACGACTACCAGGTCGGCCAGACCGGCAAGATCGTCGCCCCGGAGCTGTACATCGCCGTCGGCATCTCTGGCGCCATCCAGCATCTGGCCGGCATGAAGGACAGCAAGGTCATCGTCGCCATCAACAAGGACGAGGAGGCGCCGATCTTCCAGGTCGCCGACTATGGCCTGGTCGGCGACCTGTTCAAGCTGGTGCCGGAGCTGACGGAAAAGCTCTGATCGTTTCAGGCGAGATCGTTGAGGAAGGGGGCGGGCTCGATCCCGCCCCTTTTCTTTGGCGAGAATGCACTTTTAGGTTGTTTTTTATTTGCTGTTAATCGGAACGGATGCTACGTTCATGGTACCTCTTTAGGAGCCGGCCGTGGCGACGCTTTACTTGGATACAGAGACGACGGGCCTCAGTCCGGCACATGGAGCCGCGCTGGTCGAATTGGCGGTTGCCGACGACCAGGGTAAACCCGTCCTGGATACGCTCATCAATCCAGGCATCCCGATCCCGGCCGATGCGACCCGCATCCATGGCATTACCGACGCGATGGTTCGGACAGCTCCATCCCTGTCCGCCGTCATCGCGCGCCTCCGTCCCATCATCGCGTCCGCCGAACGTGTCATCATTTACAATGCCAGTTTCGACATGCCCTTCCTCCCGCAGAACATTTGGGGATCGACCCACGTGAACTGCGCCATGCGGACTTACGCAGAGCTTCGAGGGACGAAGTGGCAGAAGCTCGAAGCGGCCGCTGCCCAAGTCGGGCACGTGTGGACCGGCACGCAGCATCGTGCCCTCGCCGACGCCCTCGCCGCGCGGTCTGTCTGGCACTGGTGCCGGGCGAGGCTGTAGGGCCTGCGGGGTTGGATTGAGGCTTGCTCCAGCCTGTCGCGCTCTTTAGGAATTGCCCCAGATCACGACTCTGGTCGGGCCGTGACGAGAGAGGGGCGCGTCAATGATCAAGACCATCGGTGTCATCGGGGCCGGGCAGATGGGCAGCGGGATCGCCCATGTCTGCGCCCAGGCGGGCTATGCGGTGAAGCTGTCCGACATCAACGCCGACCAGCTGCAGAAGGCGGTCGCGGGCATCGGCCGGAACCTCGACCGCGCGATATCCAAGGGCAAGCTGACCGAGGCCGACAAGGACGCCACCCTCGCCCGCATCGCCACCGGCACCGACATGGCCATCTTCGCCGACTGCGATCTCGTGATCGAGGCCGCGACCGAGAGCGAGGAGGTCAAGCGTTCCATCTTCAAGCAGCTCGTCCCCAACCTGCGGGCCGACGCGATGGTGGCGACCAACACCTCGTCCATCTCCATCACCCGCCTCGCTGCCTCCACCGACCGGCCGGCGAAGTTCATCGGCATGCACTTCATGAACCCGGTGCCGGTGATGCAGCTGGTGGAGATCATCCGGGGCATCGCCACGGACGAGGAGACCTACCTCGCGACCAAGGAGCTGACGGCGAAGCTGGGCAAGACCGCCGCCGTCGCGGAGGACTTCCCCGCTTTCATAGTCAACCGCATCCTGATGCCGATGATCAACGAGGCGGTCTACACCCTGTATGAGGGCGTGGGCGGCGTGGAGGCCATCGACACCGCCATGAAGCTGGGCACCAACCACCCGATGGGCCCGCTGGAGCTGGCGGATTTCATCGGCCTGGACACCTGCCTCGCCATCATGCAGGTGCTTTACGAAGGGCTGGCCGACAGCAAGTACCGCCCCTGCCCGCTGCTGGTGAAGTATGTCGAGGCGGGCTGGTACGGCCGCAAGGTCGGGCGCGGCTTCTACGACTATTCGGGCGACACGCCGCGCCCGACACGCTGACGCCACCGGGGGTGGGCGGTCAGCGCGTGGCGCGCCCCTCTCCCCCCGTCCGCGCCAGCTCATCCCGCAGCGCCCGCAGCTCGGCCAGGACCTTCCGCTGGCCCGCATCCTCCCGTTCCGCCGTGTCCTGGCCCAGGAAGATGGTGGCGATGGACGCCGTGACATAGCCGAACACGGCATAGCCGTAGAGGACGAGGATCAGCGAAAGCACCCGCCCCTCCGGCGTCACCGGCCAGAAATCGGGCCCGATGGTCATCAGGATGCGGGCCGTCCACCAGATCGCCGTCCCGTAGCTGTCGAAACCGGACTCCGCACCGCGCTCCAGCCCGAACATGCCCGCCGCCCCCAGCGCCAGCACCAGGAGCGACAGCCCGACCACATAGCCGAGGCCGCGCCGGCGGCTGCCCGCCTTGACGAGGCTGAGGCCCCGGTTCAGCGATCCCAGCGTCTTCACCAGCCGCAGGCCCCGCGCCGTCCGGGCAGCCCGCAGCACTCGTAGGGCCCGGAACGCCCTGAGCGCCCGGAAGGCCGGCAGCAGCAGGGACAGCACGGTCAGCCAGTTCCGCTTCAGGAATGCGCGCTTCGACGGCGCAAGGCTGAAACGGACCAGGAAGTCGACCACGAACACGGCCCAGATCACATAGCCGACATTCTCCAGGAACGGGCTCAGTCCCCGCAGCAGTTCGACCATGAACAGCAGCAGCCAGAGCAGGCCCAGCACCAGCATAGGCCCCTCCAGCCAGTCCTCCACCTGCGCCAGCAGGCGCCAGCGGTTGCGCGCCACGTGCCGGGCCACCGCCGCATCCGTCGCCAAGGCCACCTCCCCGCAATCCCGTTCGGAAGGTCAAACGGGCGGCGTGGCGGACCGTTGCGTGATAGCCGGCACCCTTGTCGAACCCATGCTCCACCGGACGTGGAGGACTGATCGGGCCGCTTGTATTACTGCATTCACAATGCGATCCGTAGTGCTTCCATTTACGGATTCACATCCTTCCAAGTATTGCCGCGCCGCAATATCTCTGGCACAGTCCGGGAATGCGAAGAACGGGACCCACCGCGCGGGGGCCGGCCGGCGGTAACGATGCCGTGCAGACCCGCGCCGAACAGCTCATCCAGGCCTGGGGCAAGCAGGCGGCCGGCACGGCGGACCGCTATGCCGAACAGATGGCCAGGACCGGCAGCCCCACCGCCGCCTTCCATATGGAGGTGGCGGCCAGGGTGAAGGCCATGCTGGCCGACGACCTGCAGCGCCGCATCCGCGACCGCGAGATCATGCGCAAGGGCTGAGCCTGAAGGGCCAGCGTCAAGGGCCGGGCGCCCCGCTCACTCCGGCGTCAGGAAAAGCTGGATCAGGGTCCGGGCCGCCTCGCCGTCCCATTCCGCGTCGCCCTCGATCCGGCCCAGCAGGGTACCATCCCTGCCGATCAGGTATGTCGTGGGCAGACCGCGCGGCTTGAACGCCGTCATCGCCGTGGATTTCGGGTCCAGATACATGGCCAGATGCCGCACGCCCGTCTTCTCGAAGAAGGGCTGGACCTGGGTCTTGCCGCCCCGGTCCAGCGACAGGGCCACCACCTCGAAATCCTTGCCCCCCATCGCGGCCTGCAGCCGGTCCAGCGACGGCATCTCCTTGACGCAGGGCGCGCACCAGGTGGCCCACAGGTTCAGCAGGACCACCTTCCCCTTGAAATCCTCCAGGGTGAGGGGCTGACCCTCCGGCCCGGTGAAGGTCAGGGCCGGTGCGGGTGCCGGCGCTTCCGCGATGGTGAAGCTGCCCATGCTGCCGCGCAGTTCGGGTATCTTGTCGCGCGGCGGCATCTCCGTGGCACCGGCACCCGCATGCAGCGAAAGCGTCGCGGCCGTCACCAGGGCCATTGCGGTCAGCCGGAAAATCGCCATTCTTGCCCTCTCACGCTTCCACGGATCGTCCCGGCCACCGGGCTTTCCGGACTAACTCGGTCTCCCGCTTCATGAATTCAACCCGCCCCGACGCCGCACCCCCGCCCGCACCGGCGGACGACCCGCAGTCGAACGCGCTGTGGGGCGGGCGCTTCTCCGGCGGTCCGGCCGCGATCATGGAGACGATCAACGCCTCCATCGGCTTCGACCGGAAGCTCTGGCGCCAGGATATCGCCGGCTCAAAGGCCCATGCGACCATGCTGGCGGCCCGTGGC
The DNA here is from genome assembly GCA_029267445.1 of Rhodospirillaceae bacterium. Classification (GTDB taxonomy): domain Bacteria; phylum Pseudomonadota; class Alphaproteobacteria; order Azospirillales; family Azospirillaceae; genus JAJUIU01. Next base: position 16,478 of record JAJUIU010000031.1, on the reverse strand, counting down.
ATCATTACGACGGCCGACCGCGACGCCATCCTGAAGGGCCTGGATCAGGTCGCGGCGGAGATCGAGGCGGGCACCTTCCAGTTCCGCACCGACCGGGAGGACATCCACATGAATGTGGAGGCCCGCCTGCGGGAGCTGATCGGCGATCCCGCCGGCCGCCTGCACACGGCCCGCTCCCGCAACGATCAGGTGGCGACCGACTTCAAGCTCTGGGTCCGCGACGCGCTGGACCGGCTGGACGCCGACCTGAAGGCGCTGCAGGCCGCCCTGATCGACCGGGCGGAGGAGCATGCCGGCACCATCATGCCCGGCTTCACCCATCTCCAGGTCGCCCAGCCGGTCACTTTCGGGCACCATCTGCTGGCCTATGTGGAGATGCTGGGCCGCGACCGGGGCCGGGTGCGCGACGCCCGCGCCCGGCTGAACGAATGCCCCCTGGGCAGTGCCGCACTGGCCGGCACGCCCTACCCCATCGACCGCGCCATGACGGCGGCGGCGCTGGGCTTCGACCGGCCGACGGCCAACTCGCTCGACGGCGTCTCCGACCGGGACTTCGCGCTGGAGTATCTGGCCGCCGGAAGCATCGTCGCCATGCACCTGTCGCGGCTGGCGGAGGAGATCGTGCTGTGGTGCACGCCGCAGTTCCGCTTCATCCGCCTGACCGACGCCTTCACCACCGGCAGCTCGATCATGCCGCAGAAGCGCAATCCCGACGCGGCGGAGCTGGTGCGGGGCAAGACGGGCCGGGTGATCGGCAGCCTCAACAGCCTGTTGGTCATGCTGAAGGGCCTGCCGCTGACCTATTCCAAGGACATGCAGGAGGACAAGGAGCCGGTGTTCGAGGCGGAGGAGACCCTGGCCCTCTGCCTCGCCGCCACCACCGGCATGATCCGCGACCTCACCGTCGACCCGGCCGGCATGCGCCGCGCGGCGGAGCTTGGCTTCCCCACCGCGACCGACCTCGCCGACTGGGTGGTGCGCAGCCTGGGCGTCCCGTTCCGCGACGCGCACCACATCGCCGGGCGCGCCGTGAAGCTGGCGGAGGCGAAGGGCTGCGGCCTGTCAGACCTGAGCCTCGACGAGCTGTGCTCGATCGATCCGCGCTTCACCGACGACGTCTATCGCGTGCTGACGCTGGAGGCCTCCGTCGCCAGCCGGACGAGCCTGGGCGGCACCGCCCCCGACACTGTGCGCGCCGCCGTGGCCGCGGCGCGCGGGAGGTTCCTGTGATGAGTCCTGCCGTAACTTCAGAAAATGAATCTTCATTCCCGCGAAAGCGGGAACCCATCCTGGTCCAGGGTGCCGCTGCGGACACATGGGTTCCCGCTTTCGCGGGAATGACGGGCAAGGGCCGGTGTGGCCGGGTCGCCGTGTTGGCCGGTGTGTTTCTGGCCCTCGCCGCCTGCGGCAAGAAGCCGGACTTTCCCGTCGCCCCGTCCGGCGACGTGGCGCCGCGCTTTTATCCCAGCCCGGCGCTGGACCCCCAGCCGACGCCAGCACCGGCCCCCGCATCGGCCCCCGCACCCCAGCCGACTCCGCCCTCCCCGCTCCCCTCCATCGGGGTGGAGGATGTGAGGAAGCCGGTGGACGTGCCGCCGGCCAATCCGGGGGCGCCCGGCGGGTCCGCCGTGCCGCCCGGCACGCAGTCCGGCGGCGCCCGTCCATGAGCTGCTTCCCCGTTCCGGGCTTCGCCTACCATGACGGCGTGCTGACGGCCGACGGCGTGCCGCTGACGGAAATCGCCGCCGCCGTCGGCACGCCCGTCTATGTCTACTCCACGGCGGGGCTGGAGGCGGCGTGGCGCGCCTATGCCGACGCATTCGCGCTGGGCCGGCCGGACGCGCGGATGGACATCTGCTACGCGTTGAAGGCCAAGTCCACCCTCGCCGTCATCCGCACCCGGGCCCGCCTGGGCGCAGGGGCGGACGTGGTCTCGGTGGGGGAGATGCGCCGCGCCATGGCCGCCGGCATCCCGGCGGACCGCATCGTCTTCTCCGGCGTGGGCAAGACGCGCGACGAGCTGGCGGCGGCGCTGAAGGCCGGGATCCACCAGATCAATGTGGAGAGCCTGCCGGAGCTGGATCTGCTGTCGGCCGTGGCGACGGAGCTTGGCGTGACGGCGCCGGTGGCGTTGCGCATCAACCCGGACGTCGACGCCGGGACCCACGGCAAGATCAGCACGGGCCGCAAGGAGGACAAGTTCGGCATCGACTTCGACCACGCCGGCGAGGCTTTCGCCCGGGCGAAGGCGCTGCCGGGGCTGCGGCCCCTGGGTATCGCGCTGCACATCGGCAGCCAGCTCCTGTCCGTGACACCCTTCCAGCGCGCCTTCGGGAAGATCGGCGATCTCGTGCACAGGCTGCGGGCCGCCGGCATCGGGATCGAGCGGCTGGACCTGGGCGGCGGCCTTGGCGTGCCCTACCGGCCTGAGGACAGGACGCCCGACTACGCCGCCTACGCCAAGGTGGTGCGCGAGGCGACATCCGGGCTCGACTGCCACGTGACGCTGGAGCCCGGCCGCTCGCTGGTCGCCGCCGCCGGCATCCTGCTGTCGCGGGTCGTCTATGTGAAGGAGGGGCTGCACCGGCGCTTTCTTGTCCTCGACGGGGCGATGAACGACCTGATCCGCCCCTCGCTTTATGACGCCTGGCACACTATCCTTCCTGTGAAAGAGCCGGATCCGGAGGCGCCCCTGTCCCCGATGTACGTGGTGGGGCCCGTCTGCGAAACCGGCGACACCTTCGCCCGCGAGCGGCCCTTGACGCCGATGCGCGCGGGGGATCTGGTCGCCTTCCTCACCGCCGGGGCCTACGGCGCGGTGATGGCGGGCACCTACAACAGCCGCCCCCTGGTGCCGGAGGTGCTGGTGGCGCGGGGCGGCTGGGAGGTGGTCCGGCGCCGGCAGACGGTGGCGGACCTGCTGGAGATGGAAAGCATGCCGGCATGGCTCACGCCCTGACGGTCCGTCTTCCGGCGGTGTTGGACCTGCGGGGGCGCGCTCGACCGGGAGCGATCCGGAAGTCAGAGGCCCGATGATGGACAGGCGCCTGAAGGACCTGAAGGAACTGGGTGGGCGTAAGGCCGGCGGACCGGAGGAGCCGGCGCTGTCGCTGCTCGCCGCGCGCCTGGCGCTCGCCTGGGAGCGTTTGTGGCCCGCCCTGTGGCCCGCCGCCGGCGTGGCCGGACTGTTCGTGGCGCTGGCCTGGCTCGACGTGCCGCAGCGCCTGCCCGGCTGGCTGCACCTGCTGGTGCTGCTCGGCTTCGTCGCCGCCTTCGTCGCCATCCTGGTGGTCGGGGTCCGCACCGTGCGCCTGCCGACCGTGGCGGAGGCGCGCCGCCGGATCGAGCGGGACAGCAGGCTGCCCCATCGTCCCCTCGCCACCCTGAAGGACCGGATGGCCGGGGCCGGCGACCCCTATGCGGCCGCCCTCTGGCGCGCGGCGCAGGAGCGGGCCCGGCGGCAGGCGAAGGACCTGACCGTCAACGCCCCGCACCCCAACCTCGCCGCCCGCGATCCCTGGGCCCTGCGCGCCGCCGTGCTGCTGCTGCTGGCGACCGCCGGCACGGTCGCCTGGGGCGACTGGGGCCAGCGGCTCGGTTCCGCGCTGGCTCCGCGCGTGGCGCTCGGCGGCATCACCGGGCCGGTGGCGCTGGATGTGTGGGTCACCCCGCCCGACTACACCGGCCTCCCCCCCATCTTCCTGACCCGTCAGGCGGCCCCGGTTCCCACGACGGTCGCGGGCGCCTCACCCGTGGCCGACAAGGAGCCGGAGGCCCCGCGCGCCGCCGTGCCCATCCCGGCCGGCAGCACCCTGCTGGCCAAGGTCACCGGCGGCTACGGCACGCCCAAGCTGGTGGCGAACGACGGTCAGGAGGTCGCGTTCGAGGCTGTCGGCGGCGACGCCTGGCAGGTCAGCGCCCCGATCACCGCCGGCACCCGGATCGGCGTGCGCCAGGGCGGGCGGACGCTGGAGGGCTGGGACATCGTCGTGGTGCCCGATCAGGCGCCCGGCATCGCCTTCCGGACCGCCCCGACCGCGACGGAGCGCTTCAGCACCCGGATCGAATACACGGCCGCCGACGACTACGGCGTCACGCTGGCCACGGCCACCGTGCGCCTGATCACCCCGGTGCCGGACATCATCGACAAGACGCCCATCGTCCTGCCGCTGCCGCTGCCGGGTGCCGCCCCGCGCGAGGCGCAGGGCATCGGCTTCCATGACCTGACGCCGCATCCCTGGGCCGGGCTGGACGTGACGATCCGGCTGGAGGCGACGGACGCCGCCGGGCAGACCGGCTTCAGCGCCGACCAGACCTTCACCCTGCCGGAGCGGACCTTCAACCATCCGGTCGCCCGCGCCATCATCGACGAACGCAAGAAGCTCACCCTCGGCGGCGACCCGCTGCGCGAGCCCGTGGCCCGGTCGCTGGCCGAGATTTCGGCCCGCCCCGGCAGCTTCGGCGACGACCTCGCCGCCTTCCTGGCCCTGCGCTCGGCCGTCAACCGGCTGATGATGGACCGGGAGCCGCAGGCCATCCCGCAGGTCCAGCAGACCCTGTGGGAGACGGCGCTCCGCATCGAGGATGGCGGCCTGTCGCTGGCCGAGCGCGAGCTGCGCGAGGCGCAGCGGCGGTTGATGGAGGCGCTGGACAACGACGCCTCGGAGACCGAGATCGACCAGCTCATGCGGGAGCTCGAGCAGGCGATGCAGGCCTTCCTCGACGCGCTCGAGGAGCGGATGCGCCAGGCCATGCAGAACGGGCAGCAGATGCCCGACATGCCGATGGACCCGAACACCCAGACGCTCGACCGTTCGGACCTGGAGCGGATGCTGGAGCAGATGCGGGAGCTGTCGCAGACCGGCTCGCGGGAGGCGGCGCGGCAGATGCTGTCGCAGCTCCAGCAGATGCTGGAGAGCCTGCAGTCCGGCCAGATGGCCCAGCAGGACGCCCAGCAGGCCGAACAGATGGCCGAGGCGATGCGCCAGCTACAGGACCTCGCCAAGCGCCAGCAGGAGCTGATGGACGAGACCTTCCGCCAGTCCCAGCAGGATGGCGCGCAGGAACCCCAGGGCGGTGAACAGGGCCAGCAGGGCCAGCAGCAGCAGGGCCAACAGGGTCAGCAGGGCCCCGCCCGCCAGGGCCGTGCGCCGCAGCAGGGCGGCAATCCGATGCAGGGACCGGGCGGTCAGCCGGGCCAGGGTGCCGGCGAGCCGGGCGACGCCGGGGAGATGGCGGCGCGGCAGGAGGCGCTGCGGCGCCAGCTGGGGGACCTGATGCGCCAGTTCGGTGAGAGGGGCGGGGAGATCCCGCGCCCCCTCGGCCGGGCCGAACGCTCCATGCGCGACGCCGAGCAGGCGCTCCAGCAGGGCACCCCCGGCCAGGCGGTGCCGCCGCAGGGTCAAGCCCTGGACGAGCTGCAGCAGGGCCTCCAGGACATGGCGCAGCAGATGATGCAGCAGATGATGGCCCAGCCCGGCATGCAGCCGGGGCAGCAGCCCCGCATGGGCCGCCTGCCGGGCCGCGACCCGCTGGGCCGCCAGCTTCCGGGCAACGGCATGTCCAGCGGCGAGCAGGTCAAGATCCCGGAGGAGGCGGACGTCCAGCGCGCCCGCGAAATCCTGGACGAGCTGCGCCGCCGCTCGGGCGAACAGAACCGCCCCCGCCAGGAGCTGGATTACATCGACCGCCTGCTCGACCGGTTCTGATCCGGGTCACTTGGGCCCACCCCGCCTGGGAGAACGCCGCCTGGGGGAACGCGGTTCGTCAGCTGCCCGCCGCGGGCGGCTGTTCGGGCGGGACCAGGGTGAAGCCGATGTTCGCCGCCTCGCCGCCGCGCTCCGGGATGCGCGACTCGAAGGTGGCCGTCTGGCCGGGGAACAGCCGGCGGGCGGAGGGCTGCATCCGCCAGGTGTGCAGCTCCTTGCCGGCCGCGTCGTAGGCGGTGGCCAGGATGTCGGGCACGGTGCGGGTCGTCTCCGTCGTGTTCGTCACCTCGCCGGTCACGAACAGCAGCTTGGCCCCCTCGATGTCGCGCACCTCCACCTTGGTGCGTTCCGCCGGGATGGCGAGGCCGGCACCCGGCGGCTCCACCGGCAGGCCCACGACCTCGTAAAGCTTCGCGGCGGCGGGCCAGAGCTGCACGATCTCCGGGCGCGCGATCACCAGCCCCGCCAGCAGTGCGGCCACGGCCACGCCCAGCCCGCCCCAGCGCAGGATGGCGCCCCGGCGGGACTTCCCCTCGTCCAGCGGCACCGGCAGGTTGGACCCCTTCGGGATCGGCCGGGGCTTCTCGCCCATGCCGTCGCGCATCGCCGCGTAGGCCGCCTCCTCGTCGGCGCCGAACGACGGCGTCGGCTCGGCCACCGGCGGCGGCTCGAACATCATCTCCTCCACCGGGGGCGGAGGTGGTGGGGCCGGCTTGGGTGCTGGTTTCGGGGCCGGCTTCGGCGCCTGTTTCGCTGGCGCTTTGGCCGCCGCCTTCGGGGCGGCCTTCTGGGCCGCCGGCTTGGCGCCGCGCTTCTCGGGCGGCGGTGGTTCCTGGTGCCAGATATGGCCGCAGTTCCCGCACTTCACCCGCCGCCCGACGCCCAACAGCCGCGCGTCGAGCAGGAACCGCTTCTTGCACGACGGGCAGGATAGGATCATTCGGGGGACTGCCGTTCTGGCGGATGGCTCCTGGCTTTATAGAAAGGGTAAGCCGGATGCGCAAGGCGGGGTGCCGGACTGGACGATGAAGGTCCCAACGTGCCATATCCTTGACGGCGACCGCGCCCGCGTCGGCGCGACAGCCCCCAGCGGAACCCAAGCGAGACCATGCCCGGCCGCGCCCAGTTCGACATCCCGCTGAAGCGCGACGCAACAGGCCGCTTCCTGCCCTGGATCATCGCCCTGATGGTCTATCTGGCGTCGCTGTCCCTGGCGGCGGCGCTGATGCTGTCCGACCTCGCCGGGCGCTGGGACACGGGGCTGTCCGGAACGCTGGCCGTGCAGGTCAGCCCCATCGCCGGCCGCGACGCCGCACCGCTGGAGACCCGGGTCCAGTCCGCGCTGAAGGTCCTGTCGGACCTGCCCGCCGTGGCCGACGCCCGCGCCCTCACCCCCGCCGAATCGCGGGCCTTGCTGGAGCCCTGGCTGGGCGACGGCGCTCTGGTCGCCGAGCTGCCGGTGCCGGTGCTGATCGATGTCCGGCTGGCCCCCGGCGCCGACTCGGGCGCCGTGGCCCGGGCGCTGGCGGCCGTGCCGGGAGTGGGCGTCGAGGATCCGGGCGCGTGGCTGCAGGATCTCCGCCGGCTCGCCGCGACGGTGCAGTGGGTGGCGGCGATCGTGGTGCTGCTGATCGGCGGGGCCGCGGTGGCCGCCGTCATCTTCGCCGCCAGCGCCGGCCTCGCCGTCCACCGCTCCGAGGTGGAGCTGCTGCATGTGATCGGCGCGTCCGACATCTACATCACCGCCCAGTTCCAGCGCCATGTGGTGCGGCTGACCGCACTGGGCGGCGGCATCGGGCTGGCGCTGGCGCTGCTCACCCTGCTGGGTCTCGACTGGGCCGCGCGGGGCCTCCAGGCCGCGATGCTGCCCCGGCTGACCCTGTCGGCCTTCGAATGGATGCTGCTGCCGCTGGTCCCGCTGGGGGCCGCGACGCTGGCCGCGCTGACGGCGCGCTTCACCGTCATGCGCGCCCTGGAGCGCCTGCCGTGAGGCGCAGGGGCGGTGCCCGTCGGGCGCTGAGGGGGCTGTCCGGCCTTGTCGGCCTGCTGGCCCTGACCTGGATCGGCGGCCTGCTGGCCTTCGCCCACTCGCTGCCCCGGTCGGAGCCGGCGGCCGACGGCCGGACCGACGCCATCGTCGTGCTGACCGGCGGCAGCGAGCGGCTGGCCAGCGGCTTCGACCTGCTGCGCCGCGACCTCGGCGGCAAGCTGTTCATCTCCGGCGTCTATCGCGGGGTCGACGTGCGGGAGCTGCTGCGCATGTCGCGGCAGGCGCCGGACGACATCGAATGCTGCATCGTGCTCGGCTACACCGCCGACGACACGGAGGGCAACGCCGTGGAGACGGCGGAGTGGATGCGGCAGGAGGGCTTCAGCTCGCTGCGGCTCGTGACCGCCAACTACCACATGCCGCGCAGCCTCGTGGAGTTCCGCCGCTCCCTGCCGGAGGTGGCGATCGTGCCGCATCCCGTCAGCCCGCCGAACGTGCGGCTGGACTGGTGGTTCCTCTGGCCGGGAACGGCCACGCTGATCGTGGAGGAGTACAACAAATTCCTGCTGGCCTGGGCGCGGGCGCGCCTGTTCGGCCCCCGCCCGCCGCCGGACGCCGCCACGGCTTAATCAGCAGCTTCGCCCAGCGTCGCCGGGCCGGGGCCGCCATAGGCCCGCTCGAAGGCCAGGAACACCGCCCGCGCCGCCGCCAGCGCGGCCAGTTCCTCCGCCGCCGTCCAGTCGCGCGCTGCGGCGGCGGCCTTCCAGGCCCGCCAGCGGGCACCCGCATCGTCCCTGGCGCGGCCGAGATAGCGGCTGGCCGCCACCGCCGGCTCGCCCAGCCGCCGGCGCAGATGGGCCGCGATCACCGCCCCGCCCATAGCGGACCCCTCCGCCACGTAAAGGGCGCCCAGGCGTCCGGCCGGCGTGTCCGCCGTCGGCCCGAACTGCGGTGGCAGCGGCGGACCCGCCGTGACGCCAAGGTCGGCGAGGTCGGCCTCGATCGCCGCGACCAGCGGGCCAAGTCCGTCGTCCGCGTCCGCCGCCAGCCGCCCCGCAAGCGGGGACAGCACCCGCACTGTCGCGGCCAGGAAGGCGCCGTAGTCGGCCAGGGTCACGTCCGGGGCCAGCACCCGCCGGGACAGCGGCGTGCGCTCCACGGCCGCGTGCAGGGCGGCGGTGCCGTCCTTCAGAATCGCGTGCAGGTCCGTCACGACACGGTCTCCGCCGCGCGCTCCACCCGCCAGGACGGCAGGATCAGCCGCACGGTCGTCCCGTGCCCGAGCCGGCTGTTGAGCGCCACGCGGCCGCCATGCAGCTCCGCGATGGCCTTGACCAACGACAGGCCGAGTCCGGTTCCCGGCGTCTTCGCCGCCTGCCCGCCACCGGCTCGCTGGAACGGCTGGAACAGCTTCGGCAGGTCCTCGTCGGCGATGCCGATGCCGGTGTCCGTGACCTCGAGCCAGACCTCGCCCGACGGGTCGGCGCCGATCACGCAGTCGACCCGCCCGCCCGCCGGCGTGAACTTCACCGCGTTCGACAAAAGGTTCAGCGCCGCCTGTCGCAGCCCGCGCGCGTCGGCGCGCACGATGGCATCCGCGCCCCGGATCGTGACGGCCAGGCCCGCCGCCTCGATCTGCCCCGACAGCATGGACAGCGCCGCCTCCACCTCCGCGCGCAGGTCGACCAGGGTCTCCGTCATCTGCGCGGCGGCGGAGTTCAGTCGGGCGGACTCCAGGATGTCGGTGACGAGCGACAGCAGGTGCCGGCCCGCCTGGGCGATGTCGCTGACATAGCCCTTGTAGCGGTCGTTGCCGAGCGGCCCGAATGCTTCGGACTGGAGCATCTCGGCGAAACCGATGATCGCGTTCAGCGGCGTGCGCAGCTCGTGGCTGACCCCGGCCAGGAAGGCCGTCCGGGCCCGCTCCCCCTCCAGCGCCTTGTCGCGCACCGCCCGCAGCGCCTCCTCGACCTCGCGGAACTCCGTGATGTCGATAAGGGCGTAGAGGGTGGCGCCGGTGCGGCCCATCTCCGTCTCGAGCCCCATGATGTTGTGGCGCGTCACCCGCAGCACCAGCCGGCCGCGCGATGGCGTCCAGACCTCGCATTCCTGCACGTCGGGTGCACCCGGCTCCAGCAGCGACAGGGGCAGGCCGCAGCGGACGAACAGGTCCGTCAGGCTGGACGGGCCGTCGAAATCGTCCGACAGCTCGAACAGGTTGCGCACGCGCCGGTTCACCGTATGGACGACGGGGTGTCCCGCCCCCTCCTTCCGCTCGGTGACCAGATAGGTGACGATGCCCTCGTCCGTCGCGTCCAGGAACTCCCGCATCAGCGCCTGCCGGTCGCGGGCGCTCGACAGCAGCGAACGGATGCCGTCGGCCAGCTGCTGGCGCAGCACCGGCGCCGTGGTCACGGCCGCCAGATGGTCGCCGAGGTGCCGCATGGTGGCGATGTCGAGCGGCCGCCATGCCCGTGAGGTGCCCTTCACCACCTCCCGCCAGAGCTCGAAGCTCTTGCGCGGCGACAGGCGGTGGGACACGGGGTCGATGACGGCGGGCTTGCTGGGGTCGCCGCCCCAGTTCACCTCCTGCACCAGCTCGTTGGCGAAGCAGGCGATGGCGACGACCGGGTCGGTCGACAGGACCAGGGCCAGAACGCCCGCCCCGATGCCGTTGCCCGCCGGCGGCAGGCCGAGGTCGGCCGACAGCGCGGCGGAGGCGAAGACGCCGGCCCCTTGATGCCGGACGATGGCGTCGATGATCTCACGCAGCCGGCGCACGTCGGGTGCGGAGCCCGCCGTCGCCGCCGCGTCCCCCGCGATGATGGCGGACCCGTCGGCCCGCAGGAAATGCCCGATGCCGAGATCGCCGGACAGCAGCGCCATGGCGATGTTGGACTGCTGGCGGATCTGTTCGATCAGGCGCAGCGACCGCTTCGAGCCCTCTGTCTCGGCCACGCGGGCGGCTTCGGTCTCCAGCGCCTCGATCCGCGCGCCAAGCGTGTCGGCGACACGCCGGACGGCGTCGCGGACCGGCGGCGGGGCGGCCTTGCGGCTGTCGTGATGGCAGGCGATCAGGCCCCAGAGGCGTCCCGCCACCTCGATCGACGCCGTCAGCGAGGCGCCGACGCCCATGTTCGACAGATATTCGACATGGATGGGCGACATGGTGCGGAGCTGGCCCCAGCCCATGTCCAGCGGGGCGCCCGTGTCCGGGTCCTCGCGCGGGATGACCGGCACCTGTGCCCCACGCACGTCGGCGATCACGCGGATCTGGCACTCCAGGTAAAGCCGCCGGGCCTGCTCCGGGATGTCGCTGGCCGGATAGCGCAGCCCCCGATACGGGACGGAATCAGGTTTGCGCGCCTCCCCGATCACCTCGCCGGTCCAGTCGGGGTGGAACCGGTACAGCATCACCCGGTCATAGCCGGTGGTGGCGCGGACGAGATCGGCCGCCTTCTGGCACAGCTTGAAGAGGTTCGCCTCCGCCGTCAGCCCGGCGAGCCCCGCCGGATCGAGGGCGACGGCGATGGGCGCCCCGCGGTCGGGTTCGAACTCGACGATGATCCGGCCGGCTTTGCGGTGGGCGCAGAGCCAGCCCGGCGCATCCTGCCGGGCGATCCCGGACAGGTGCCTGCAGTCCGGTTTCGGCCCCTCGATGGCCGTGGCCATCACCTGGGCCGCGAGGTCGGCGCCGATCCCGTCGGCCAGTGGCCGGCCCAGCAGTTCCTCGGGCTCCAGTCCGAACACCTGTCCCGTGTTGGCACTGGCCTGGACGATCATGCCGTCGCCGGGGCGCACGGCCAGCAGGGCGCCATGTGGCTGGATGGAACCGGGGATATGGATCGGTTCGCGGGCGCAGACGCTGAGATCGACCGGGGGCTGTTCGCTGAGCATGGGCGGGGCGGGGCTACCTTCCGCGCTACAGTGTTCGTTCCGATGCGGAACGTTACAGCCCCATACCCCTAACTTTCAGTAAACTTCACGCGATTTCCCAGACTTTCCACCATCAGCCCGTCTGGCGGTCTTTGGCGGCGCCGTCTCGCGGCTCGACATTCTCCGCCCCGGCGCGGGTTCCGCCACGCGCGTCGGCGCTCTCTCCGGCCGGCTTCTGATGGTTGCCGGTGTGCTGCTGCTCCAGGATGCGGCGCGCCTCCGCGTCACCGGCCCCCTCGCCCGCCTCGGGCGCGTCGGGCATCCGCTGGGTGGGGTCCTTGGGGTCGTTCGCCATGCCGCCGGGGCCGGGGCGCTGTGGTGCCTGTCGGGTCATCGCCGCCTCGTCTCCTTTTCTCGCTGAGTTCGTAGGATGGGGATCGCCCGCCGCTCAACCGTCGGGGCGCCGACAGGGTTCCCCGACTGGACAGCGGGCGACGCGGGGGGATATTGCTGGCGCCTGCCGCACCGCACTGCGGCATCGCTCCGCGAAGGGACCCGGATGCTGATCCTGCGTTCGCTCCTGTTCAACACGGTGTTCTACGGCTGGACGGTGGTCTGCTGCTTCGGCCTGCTGTGGACGCTGCCGCTGCACCACAGCCGCCTGATCGCGGGCGTGAAGTGGTACATGCGCACGCTGGTCTGGCTGGAGCGGACCATCATCGGGCTGGAGTACGAGATCGTCGGGCTGGAGCATCTGCCCCGGCAGGGCGCCTTCATCGTCGGCGCCAAGCACCAGTCGATGTGGGAGACGATGAAGCTCCATCTCATCCTCGACGATCCGGCGATCATCCTGAAGCGGGAGCTGCTGTTCCTGCCCATCTGGGGCTGGTACGCCGCGAAGGCGCGGATGATCGCCGTCAACCGGGGCAGGAAGGGTGCCGCCGTCGCCTCCATGCTGGAGGGCGCGAAGCAGGTCGCGGCGGAAGGGCGGCCGATCTGCATCTTCCCCCAGGGCACCCGCGTGGCGCCGGGCGTCCACCGGCCCTACAAGGTCGGCATCGCCATCCTGTACGAGGCGCTGGACCTGCCGATCGTGCCGATGGCGCTCAATTCCGGCATGTTCTGGGGCCGCCGCACCTTCATCAAACGGCCCGGCAGGATCACAATCCAGTTCCTCCCGCCGATCCCGCCCGGTCTGACCAAGGAGACGGCGCTGGCCCGGTTGGAGGCTGAGCTTGAGGAGGCCAGCGACAGGCTGGTGACGGCCGTCGGCGGCCCCGCCACGCCCAGGGCCGCACCCCAAGATGTTGCGGTCGACCACGCACCGCACGCGAACGCCCGCGCCGCACAGCAGTGATCTCTAATATACAAATCTTATCAATCAGCGAATCGGAAGGCCAAAAAAGAACATTCGCAATCCTATCATGAACATTTGGTGTACAAGTATTGACGTTCGGCAACCCATGATCTAGGGTCCCCGTCCCAGGCAATCGCCGGAGGCCCCATGGCGGACGGACCCGTTTCCCGGACTGGCGGCGAACCCGCGCTGGCCGCGATCTCCCGCCAGATCTGGGACATGAAATACCGGTTCAAGCGGCCGGACGGCACGCCGCTGGACACGGGCGTCACCGACACGTGGCGGCGCGTGGCCGCCGCCCTCGCCGGGGCGGAGGCGGACCCCGCCGCCTGGACGGACAGGTTCCTGTCGGCGCTGGACGGCTTCCGCTTCCTGCCTGCAGGCCGCATCCTGGCGGGGGCGGGTACCGACCGGTCGGTGACCCTGTTCAACTGCTTCGTCATGGGCACGATCCCGGACGACATGGGCGGCATCTTCGAGCATCTGCGCGAAGCCGCCCTGACGATGCAGCACGGCGGCGGCATCGGGTACGACTTCTCCACCCTGCGGCCCAAGGGCGCCCCGGTGGCGGGCGTGGGGGCCGACGCCTCCGGCCCCGTCAGCTTCATGGATGTGTGGGACGGCATGTGCCGCACGATCATGAGTGCCGGGTCCCGCCGGGGCGCCATGATGGCGACCCTGCGCTGCGACCATCCGGACATCGAGATCTTCATCGACGCCAAGCGCGAGCCGGGGCGCCTGCGCATGTTCAACCTGTCCGTCCTGGTGACCGACGCCTTCATGGCGGCGGTGAAGGAGGACCGGGACTGGGACCTCGTGTTCGGCGGCCGCACCTTCCGGACGTTGCGCGCCCGCGACCTGTGGGACCGCATCATGCGGGCGACATACGATTACGCCGAGCCCGGCGTGATCTTCATCGACCGCATCAACCAGCAGAACAACCTCGCCTATTGCGAGACGATCTCCGCGACGAACCCCTGCGTCACCGCCGACACCTGGGTCTGCACCGTGGACGGCCCCCGCCAGGTCGCGGAGCTGGTGGGGCGTCCCTTCACCGCCCTGGTGCATGGCGCCCCATGGCGCGCGGACGACACCGGGTTCTTCGCCACCGGCCGCAAGCCGGTCCTGCGCCTGCGCACGGCGGAGGGGCTGGAGCTGCGGGGGACGGCCGACCATCCGGTTCGCCGCGTCGCGGCCCGGACCCGCTACAGGGAGACGGAGGAGTGGGTCGCCCTCGGCGATCTGCGCCCCGGCGACCTGATCCGCCTGAACCGCGCGGACACGGCGCGGGAATGGCCCGGCCCGGATGGACGGACCGACGGCGCGGACGAAGGCTATCTGCTGGGTCTGCTGGTCGGCGACGGCACGCTGAAGGCGGACAAGGCCGTGCTGTCCGTCTGGCTTCCGCCGCTCGCGGTCAATGGCGGTCCGCCGCTTGGCGTCCACGGCGTGATGGCGGCGGCGGAGACGGCGGCGCGCGGACTGCCGCACCGGGCCGATTTCACCGGCTGGATACCCGTCGCCGGACGCGACGAGTATCGCATGGCCCCCGGCGGCCTGAAGCATCTGGCCGCCGCCTATGGCTTGCGCCCCGGCGCCAAGGACGTGACGCCGGCCATCGAGCGCGCCGGAAGCGCCTTCCAGGCGGGTTTCCTGCGCGGCCTGTTCGACGCGGACGGCAGCGTGCAGGGCGATCAGCGCAAGGGTGTCAGCGTCCGGCTGGCGCAGAGCGACCTCGGCCGTCTGCGCGCGGTGCAGCGGATGCTGTTGCGGCTCGGCATCGTCTCGACGATCTTCGCGGATCGCCGCCCGGCCGGCCCCCGACTACTCCCCGACGGACGGGGCGGCAGCCGCGAGTATCTGTGTTCCGCCGACCATGAGCTGGTCATCGCGCGGGAGAATGTTGCCGCCTTCGCCGACCGGATCGGCTTCGCCGACACGGACAAGGCGTTGCGCCTGAAATCCGCGCTGTCCGCCTACAAGCGCGCGCTGAACCGCGAGCGCTGGACGGCGGAGGTGGCGGAGATCGTGCCTGACGGGGAGGAGGAGGTCTTCGACGTCCGCATCCCCGGTGTGAACGCCTTCGCCGCTAACGGGATGATCGTGCACAACTGCGGCGAACAGCCCCTGCCCCCGTACGGCGCCTGCCTGCTCGGCTCCGTCAATATCGCGGCCCTGGTGCGGGAGCCGTTCAGCCCCCGGGCCGAGCTCGACATGGCGGAGCTGGAGCGGGTGGTGCCGCTGGCCGTGCGCATGATGGACAATGTGGTGGACGTGTCCCGCTTCGCGCTGGAGGCCCAGGCGCGGGAGGCCAGGGCCAAGCGGCGCATCGGCCTCGGCGTCACGGGGCTCGCCGACGCGCTGATCATGTGCGGCGTGCGCTACGGGACGGAGAAGGCGGTCCGCCTGACCGAACTCTGGCTGAAGGCCCTGCGCGACCGCGCCTATCTCACCTCGGCGGAGCTGGCGGCGGAGAAGGGCGCCTTCCCCCTGTTCGACCGGGACGCGTTCCTGGCGCGGCCGGGCGTCCAGGCCCTGCCGCAAGCCGTGCGCGATGCCATATCCGCTCACGGCATCCGCAACGCGCTGCTCACCTCCATCGCGCCCACCGGCACGATCAGCCTGTTCGCCGGTAACGTCTCCTCCGGGATCGAGCCCGTGTTCGCCTACGAGTACGAGCGCGCGGTGCTGATGCCCGACGGCAGCCGCCGGACGGAACGGGTGCGGGACGCCGCCTATGCCCTCTATCGGGAGATGTTCGGGCCCGAAGCGCCCCTGACCGACGCCTTCGTGGACGCGCAGAGCCTCGCCCCCAGCGCCCATGTGGTGATGCAGGCGGCCGCCCAGAAATACGTCGACAGCAGCATCTCCAAAACCATCAACTGCCCGGAGGATCTGCCCTTCGCGGCCTTCAAGGACGTCTACCTCCAGGCCTACGAGCTGGGCTGCAAGGGTTGCACGACATACCGGCCGAACCCGGTGACGGGTGCGGTCCTGTCGGTCGCCAAGCCGGAGGACAAGCCGGCCAAGGCGAAGGCGAAGCCGGCGCCGCCGGCGGAGGCGCCGGCCGACAGTGCGGTCGTCTACATGACCCAGCCGCTCGCCCGGCCGGAGGCGTTGCCGGGCCAGACCTACAAGATCCGCTGGCCGGACAGCGACCACGCCCTCTACATCACCCTCAACGACATCCTGCAGGACGGGCGCCGCCGCCCGTTCGAGGTCTTCATCAACTCCAAGAACATGGAACACTACGCCTGGACCGTGGCGCTGACGCGCATGGTTTCGGCCGTGTTCCGGCGCGGCGGCGACGTTTCCTTCGTGGTGGAGGAGCTGAAGGCCGTGTTCGACCCGCGCGGCGGCCATTGGATGGACGGGCGTTACGTCCCCTCCCTGCTGGCCGCCATCGGGGAGGTGATCGAGCGGCACATGATCGCCATCGGCTTCCTGCCCGGCGGGGAGTCGGCGGCGATGGCGGAGCCCGCGCGCGCCGCCGTCGCCTTGGGCGCACCGGCCGTGGCGGCTGGCCCGGCGGACCCGCCCGCCGCCC
>JAJUIU010000116.1 GCA_029267445.1 Rhodospirillaceae bacterium | reverse complement strand
CGGGCGGCGGCGCGGGGCGTCGTCCGCCGGCTGCGGCGTGCGGCGCAGGATCTGGAACTTGCGCCGATACTGGCTGGGCGTCAGGCCGGTCTTGCGTTTGAACAGGCTGCGGAAGAAGGCCGGGTCCTCATAGCCCACCTCCAGCCCGACCGCGTCGACCGTGCTGTCGCCGCTCTCCAGAAGCTGCTTCGCCTCCTCGATGCGCAGGGTCTGCACATACTCCATGGGGGCGAAGCCGGTGGCCGCCTTGAACCGGCGCTTGAAGGTCCGCTCCGGCAGGCCGCTCGCCGACAGCATCCCCGCGACCGGGTTGGGCAGGGCGTAGTTCTCGGCGATCCAGGCCTGGGCGGTGCTGATCGCCTGATCGGCATGCTGCAGGTTGCGGGCCATGGCGGCGTAGGGAAGCTGCCCCTCCTCGTGCCCCGCCAGCAGGAAGACCTTGGCGATGCGGATGGCGTGCGCCTCCCCGCAGAAGCGGGCGATCAGGTACAGCGCCATGTCGTTCCAGCCGGCGGCACCGCCTGCGGTGATGATCCGGTGCCCTTCGCCCGCCGGCACCAGGATGCGCTCAGGCCGGAGGGCGACCCTGGGGTAGCGCGCCTGGAAATGGTGCCGGAAGCCCCAGTGGGTGGTCGCCTCCAGCCCGTCCAGCAGGCCGCTCTCCGCCAGCAGCACGGCGCCGGAGCAGACGGACGCGACGATGGCGCCGCCCTCGGCCGCGCGGCGCACATAGGCCACCTCCGCGGCGAACCGTCCCGGCGGCGGGCCGTCGGTCGGGATGTGCAGGTCCGGCACGATCACCACGTCCCCCGGCTCCGCCTCGTCGCAGGTGATGTCGGGCATGACCGGCACGCCGCCGACACAGCGGAAGGGACGCCCATCGGCGGCGACGATGCGCACGCTGAACTGGGGCTCGGGCTCACCTTCGCCGGTCAGCTCCGCCCAGACGGTGCCCGTCTGGGACAGGATGTCGAACAGCCCGTAAAGGCACGACCCGGTGCAGTCTGGCATCGCGACCAGGTCGATCGACATCGGTGTGCAAGCCATCAGGCAGTTCCCCCGCGTGGCACGCATGCCCCGCTTCCGGCCATTCCGCCTCTCACGCCGGGCGGGCGAACGGGCGCCTTATCGGCGCCGGCGGAGGCGTCCCGCCCCGGTCCGAGATATCGCCCCGTGACAGGGGCGCATTCTGGCAGGCGGGCCGCGCCCTATCGACCCTGAACATCGGAGTATCCCATGCCGGATATGCAGACTTCCGCAACCGTCGCCCCGTCGCCGATCAAGGGCGGCTTCGACGAGGACCGCAGTGCCCGTTTCTCCGAACGGGTGGTCGACCTGTTCAACGGTGCGGCCGTCACCCTCATGATCGCCATCGGTCACCGCACCGGCCTGTTCGACGCCATGGCCCGGCTGAACGCGCCGGCCACCAGCCTCGGCGTCGCCGAGGTGGCCGGCCTGGACGAGCGTTACGTGCGCGAATGGCTGGCCACCATGGTGACGGGCCGCATCGTCGACTACGACCCCGCCACCGCGCGCTACCGCCTGCCGCCGGAGCACGCGGCCTGGCTCACGCGGGGCAATCCCGTCAACATGGCGGTGACGGCCCAGCTCATCCCCACCGTCTCCATGGCACAGGACGCCATCGTGGAGCGGTTCCGCACCGGCGGCGGCACGCGGTATTCGGAGTATCCCTGCTTCCACGCCTACATGGCGGAGGACAGCGGCCAGACCATCGTGGCCGCCCTGTTCGACCATATCCTGCCGCTGGTGCCGGGCCTGACGGAGCGGCTGGAGCGGGGCATCACGGTGCTGGACGCCGGCTGCGGCGTCGGGCGCGCCCTGATCCGCATGGCGGGCCGCTTCCCCGACAGCCGCTTCGTCGGCCATGACCTGTGCGAGGACGCGCTGGAGATGGGACGGGGCGAAGCCTTGGCCCAGGGCCTGACCAATGTGCGGCTGGAGGCCCGCGACCTCACCGGCTTCGCCGAGCCGGAGATCTACGACTTCATCACCACCTTCGACGCGGTCCACGACCAGAAGGACCCCGCCAGCCTGCTGCGGGGCATCCACGCCTCGCTGAAGCCCGGCGGCTACTATCTGATGCAGGACATCGGCGGCTCCAGCGTCCTGGAGCGGAACCTGCAGAACCCGTTCGCCCCGCTGCTCTACACCGCGTCCTGCATGCATTGCATGGCGGCGTCGCTGGGGCAGGGCGGTGCCGGTCTCGGCACCATGTGGGGCGTGGAACTGGCGGAGAGCATGCTGCGCGAGGCCGGATTCGACGACATCGTCATGCACCGGCTGGAGCACGACCCGCTGAACGCGTACTTCGTTTGCCGCAAGGGCTGACCGGGGGGACGGGGACGGGTGCCACGGCATCCGTCCCCGCCGCCGTCACCACCAGACCTCCACCTGGGCGCCGAAGGTGATGTCGCTGGTGCCGTCGCCGGCACCGACCAGTCCGGCCTCCCGCGCCGCCTCGTTCCAGTCGGCGTAGGTGAGGAACAGGCGGAGCTGCGGCCGGTCGAAGAACTCCGGCCCCCCCGTGATCATGGGGGCGAGGGTGACCTTGGTCAGGGTGCGGGTCTCCCCGATCTCCGGCATCACCCGGTCGTGCCCGACCTCCAGCGCCAGCGCCAGGTTCTCCGAGAAATGGTACTGCGGCCGGGCGCCGATGCTGAACCAGTCGCGCCGGTCCTCCGCCGGCCCGCCCGCCTGATGCTCGTAGATCACCACCGCCTGGGCCGAGAAGGCGCCCAGGCGCGACAGCACGAACTGGTCGACCAGCCGGTAGGTCTTCACGTTCCAGCCGCGCGTGTCGTCCGGAATGTTCGAGAGGGTGGAGCCCGCCGCCTGCCCGTACTGGAGGGCCAGCGTGTTGGACCCGCCCAGGATGTCCTCCTGGGCATGCTGGACCGTCAGGAAAACGCCGCCGTTGCCGTCGAACTGGTCGCGGTTCTCCTCCGACACGCGCAGATCGCCGCCGATCGCCAGCGTGCCGCCCGGATTGACGGCGATGTCGGTCAGCCGGATGTCGTGGCGGCTGACGGCCCGGTCGACCACCTGGATGCGGGCATCCGTGATGGTGCGCACGCTGCCAAGGCTGTCGCGGATGTCGAAACTGTCGAAATCATCCTCGGAGTTCCGGAACCAGGCGTAGGACAGCTTGCCCCAACCGAGGTCGATATCCTCCACGCCCGCCCCGGTGCCGGTCGCGTCCCAGTAATAGAAGTCGATCATGTGGACGTCGTTGCGCTTGTAGAAGCGCTTGCCGCCCCAGAAGATCGCGTTCTCGAAGGCGCCGGGGAAGACGTTCTGCGCCCCTACCCAGGCCTGGCGGAAGGCGGGATCGGTCGTCTCGAAGTCGCCTTCGCCCTCCACCACATAGGCCAGCAGCGTGGTCAGGCTGAAACGGGCGCCGGACTTGCTTTCCTTCACCAGCGCGTCGAACTGCAACTCGCCATAGACCTCGCACTCGTTGCCCAGCCGGTACTTGGAGCGCGCCTCCGGCAACTGGAAGCAGACCTGGTCGCCGCCCTGGCCGTTCCCGCCGATGCCCGCGCGCAGATAGCCCGAGAAGTCCAGCGCATAGTCGTCGAACAGCCCCGGCAGCCCCTTGTCCCGGTCCATGAAGCCGGCGGCCGACGGCTTGGACGGCCGCGCCCGTGCCTCCACCCGGGGCGTGTCCCCGGCATCGCCGAGGGGCGGGCCCGCCACCGGCCCGGCGCGGGTTGCGACCTCGTCCAGGATGCGGCGGCGGTAAAGCGTGTAGTCCTCGGTCGTGATCAGGTTCTTGTCCCGCAGGCCCTGGAGATAGGCGAGGCGCCGTTCCAGGTCGTCCTTCGCGGCACCGTCGGTCTGGGCGCCTGCCGGCCCCGCCAAAAGCAGACCGGCGGCCACGAGCATTCCGAACGCAAGCGGATGCGCGCGCATCGCTCCTCCCCCTTTTCTTTCTGATTGACGCGGTGCGGACGGGAATGGAAACGCCGGCCGGGCGGACCCGGCCGGCGTCGTCGCGGCTATTCGGCCGCCTGGGCCAGATAGGCGGCGTCGGACGCGGGTGCTTGCAGCACCATCCGTTCGACGGCGCGCCGGTTCGGCAGGACCGTGAAGTGACCACTGACCTGGTTCATGCGCTCGCAGGCCCGCTCGATGACATCCTGGGTCGCCTGCCGCATCTCGCGCGGGGTCGGCCCGAAATCCATCGCCCGCTGGAGCCTGAGCTCGATCACATGATCATCGCCGACCCGGTCCAGGATGACCCGCACCGGCCCGGCGCAGGCGGGGCCAGCCATGCGGATCAGCAGGTCCTGGACCACCTCGAACATCAGGATGCGGCGGCCGTTCTCCTGGATCTGGTGGTTCGGCCGCGCCTCCACCTCCACCGCCAGCCCGTAGACGTGCTTGGTATGGTTGCCCAGCTGGACCAGCGCGTCCGGCATGGCGTCGGGATCGTAAAGCAGCGCCCGGTCGTCCAGCTGCCGGTCCACGGCGAGGTCCATGGAGCGGTCGATCTCCAGATCGTTCCCCACCGCGTCGCGCCACCAGAACGGGATCAGGGCGAGGCCGAGGATGACGTAGACCCAGCTCCACAGCGTATCGACCTCCGGTGCCGGCACCAGCAGCCGTCCGACGCCCAGCAGCAGCAGGAACAGCGACGCGGCCGTGATCATCAGGGCCTGGAGCCGGCGGAACAGGGCCTGGCGCGGCGCCTCGGGCCGGTGCCCGGCCAGGGCCGCCGTGTTGCCCCAGAAGCCGTAGGGGCGCACCCGCTCGTAGAAGGCGACCAGGGTCTTCCTGTCCGTTGGCGGCGTCACGAAGGTGATCAGGATCGCCGCACCTGTCGTCACCACGGCCATGATGGCGAGGCGGATCCACTCCTCCTCCGCCTCGGTGCCCATGGTGAACAGCAGGATCGGCGCCACCGTCAGCGACATCGCCATGGCGGCCATCTCGGACCACAGGTTGATCCGCTCCCACAGCCAGCGCATGACCAGCACGGACCCCATTCCCGCCCCGAACAGCAGCGAGATGAACCACGCCGTCTGGATGGAGCCGAGGTTCGCCATGATGACCAGGGCGAAAGCGACGATCAGCAGGTTCGACAGCCGGGCGACGACCACCAGCTCGCGGCCCTTCGGCTCGCGCTTCAGGATGTGCTGGCAGACGTAGCGGTCGTAGACGTCGTTGGTCCAGTAGCCGGACCCCCAGTTCAGGTGGGTGTCGACGGTGGAGGCCAGCGCCGCCAGCAGGCCGGTGGCCATCAGCCCGCGCACGCCCGGCGGCAGAAGGTCGTTGATGCCGGTGACGAACAGGATCTCCCGCTCGGCGGCGAAGCCCTCCGCCCCCGCCTGTTCGGGCGAGAAGGGATAGAGGGCGAGCAGGCCCACCGCGATGATCAGCCAGAACAGGCTGCGCAGGAAGATCTGGACCCAGGTGAACACCACGCCCGCGATCCGCGCGTCCTTGTCGGATTTGCAGGCCATGGACCGCTGCGCCAGATACCCCGTGCCGTCGGAGTTCATCTGGAAGAACCACTGCAGGCTGATGATGACCAGGAAGGGGAAGATGATGTCGCCCGCCCCCACCGGGCCGAAGGACAGCATCTCGCCCGCCTTCTCGGCACCGTAGAGCTCCACGACCCGGTCCGTCATGCCGCCCAGCCCGCCCAGCGCGTCGACGACGTACCAGGCGTAGAGCCCGGTGCCCACCATCGCCAGCACGAGTTGGACCACGTCGGTGTTGATGACGCTGCGCAGTCCGCCGGTGGTTGAGTATGTGGCCGTGAAGCCCAGGATCAGCAGGATGGAGATGAGATTGTTGGTGGTCGCCATCTCCGGCGGGATGCCGGTGACGCTGTCCCCGAGACGGAGCCCGATCGCCTGCACGAAGCCGACGATGCCCTGGTAGAATCCGGTGGGCAGCCATTCGTGCCAGGGCAGGAACACCTCGGCGATACGGATGGCGGCCACCAGCACCATGGCCAGCACGATGCAGTTGATGACGGTGCCGTAGTAGATCGCCTTCAGCACGCGCAAGGGCAGGACGCCGCGCCCGCTGTAGCGCGTCTCGGTCAGCTCCGCGTCGGTCAGCACGCCGCCGCGCCGCCAGGAGCTGGAGAAGACGAACGCCATCAGCAGGAAGGCGAGCGCGTAGACCCAGAGCCGCCACAGGGCGAAGACGCCGGCCGTGGCGACAAGGCCCGTCACCAGAAGCGGCGTGTCCGCCGCGAACTGTGTGGCGGCCATGGACATTCCCGACTTCCATCCGGGAATGGTCTTTCCGGCCAGGAAGTATTCCTGGAGGTTCTGTCCGGCGACGCCGCGCGCACGCAGACCGGATGCGATCGCGTACACCACGAAGGCCAGGACGATAAGCAGGTCGAGTAGCACGGAACGGTCCCTCCCAAACCCGTGGGGCCGGTTCCTGAAGCGGTCCGGCCGCTGGTGGTGAATGGGAGAACCCGCTCACACGTGCGATATCCCGCCCGGCGCAAGCCCTGTTCGCCGATTGCGCCGGGATTTCGGCCGATCGGCGCGCCGCTTTGCACCGCATTCAGCGTTCTTCGGAGGTATCGCCGGGGTTGTGATGGCGTGGCGGCTCTAGCGGATCAATAGTCCCACTCGAATTGGACCCCGACCCGGCTCTCGCTGCCGACGGCGCCCTCCAGACGGATGTTGTCGTTCACATCGTACTGGACGGTGGCCTTGCTCTGGCCGGTCCCGAGTTCCTGCTCCACGCCGACATAGACGTCCTGGCCGACATAGCGTCCGGCGGCGACCGTGCCCGGCCCCTCGCCGGTCTCGCTGCCCCGGAATTCCAGCCGGTCGACGCCGAGGGACTGCTTCACCGTGTCGAGGATGCCGGGGCCGCCCCCGATCACGCCGGTGAGCTGTGCCGCCGACTGGGCGAGCTGCACCGCCTCCAGCGCCGAAAGCTGGCCGACGCCGCGATTGAACAGCAGCCGCGCCAGCACCTCGTCCTCCGGTGCGGGGGGATCGGACTCCAGCTTCACCTCCGGTGCCGAGGGGCGTCCGGTCACGTTGACGATGGCCGTGATGTCCCCGCGCGTCGTCCTCGCCTGGATGTCGAGCGCGGGCTCGAGGCTTCCGTCGCCCTGGAAGCTGAAATTGGCGCGGGCCAGCGCGAAGGTCTGGCCCAGCAGCGCCAGCTCACCCTTCACCAGCCCGACCTGCCCGGTCACCAGCGGTTCCGCCACAGTGCCCCGCACCTCCAGGTCGGCCTCGAACTCGGCGTCCAGGCCGCGCCCCTGGACATAGACCTGGTTGGGTGCCGTGACGTCGAGGGACAGGTTGACCACCATGCCGGGCGGCGGGGCCGCGTCTCCCGGCTCCTCCGGTGTGGCGCCGGCGGCACCGCTCGGCTTGCGGCCGGGGATCGGGACGGTGCGCGTGGCGACCTCCGCCGCTTGGCCGCCGACCTCGCTCACCTCCAGCTCGACCACCTGCCGCGGCAGCCGCTCGGGCACCTGTACCCGCGCCTCGCGGATGCGGATGTCGCCCGCCAGCAGCGTCTCGTCGAAGCTGCCGGTGAATCCCAGATCGGCGTCGGCGGCGGCCGTGGCGAGGTCCGTCTGCACCACCCGCGCCCGCTCGGCGACAAGGCGCATGTCGATCTGCGGCCGGTCGCCTGGCGCGAAACGGACATTCCCTGTCACCTCCACCGTGCCGCCGGTCGCGGGCGTGACGCCGGTGAACCGCTCCACCGCCAGCCCTTCGGGATCGCCGACCAGCCGGGCCGTGATGCCGGACACCGTGGTGCCCAGAAGCTGGTTCTCGTAAAGCCCGTCGGCCACGGCCACGCTGCCGGTCAGGCCGGGGTCCGCCACGGTGCCGGCCAGGGTCAGGTCCACCGTGGCGCGACCGGCGATACGGTCGCCGCTGGCGGCCAGCAGGTCGTTGAAGCGGTCCAGCTCGACCGCTCCGTCCAGGTCCGCGCGCACCCGCCCTTCCGGCGGAACGACGAAGGACAGCGGACCGCCCGCCAGCGTCAGGGGCAGGGAGGCCGTCCCCGTCAGGTCGATGCCGCCGCGCCCGCTTTCCGTCTTCGCGCGCAGGTCGACACGGCCGTCCCGCCAGGTGCCGTCGAGCGCCAGGTCCAGGCCTGTGACGCCCGTCGTCTCCTGCAGCTCGGCGGAGCGCACATCGTCCAGGCGCAGCGTCAGGTCGCCACGCGGCGCCTGCACCGTCCCGCCCAGTGTCGCCTTGGCGTCCAGCCGTCCCTCCAGGTCCAGCGTCTCGTCCACCACCTGCAGCCAGGACATCGGCAGCCGGACCACCACCGCCTCCGCCGCCAGCGTCTTCGGGCCGAGGTCGGCGTCCACCGCCAGCCGCGCCTCGCCGGACCGGATGTCCAGCCCCTCCACCCGGATCGTCCCGGCCCCGCCGACGGCGATCCGCGCCGCGCCGTCCTGCCGGATCTCCTCCCCGTCGAAACGGCCCGCCAGCCTGTCCACCACCACCGTGGTGGCCGTGCCCTCGCTGATCACCGTTCCGGCGGTGGCCAGTTCCACCGGCCGGCGGACCTGGCCCGACAGTTCGCCGGTGAAGGCGAGCTTCGATGCCGGCCCGCGCACCGTGGCCGCGAGACTGTCCAGACTGGCGCCGGCGGCGGCCACGTCCTCCGCCGTGAGCTCCACGTCCAGTGTCGGCTTGGTGACCGCGTCGTCCACGCGTCCGGTCAGCCGCAGGCTCCCGATCGTCTGGCTGCCGTCCGGCTGTCGGCGGGCGAGGTCGCGGGCCGTCGCCTCCAGCCGCACCCGCTGGCGCCCGCCGGTGTCGTCCAGCGTGACGGACGCCGTCGCGGCCCCGGTGACCGCCTGTCCCGCCAGGGCGCCGATGGTGGCGAGTTCAGGCAGTTCCGCCGTGATGGCGCCATCGGCGGTTCCGGCCTTCAGGTTGGCCGTGACGGCGCCCTGCAACCGGTTGGCGCCGATCCGCGCGTCCAGGCCGCTGACCCGCAGCGTCTCCCCCGCCAGGGCGAAGCCGCCGTTCAGCGTCATCGGCGCCTCGCGCAGCGACGCGTCCAGCACCAGCGTCCCCTCCGGTGCCGTGGGCAGCCCCCGCACACGGGCCGTCAGGGTCGTGGTCCCCAGCGGCTCCCCATTCACGGTCAGGTCCGTCGCCTTGCCCTCGAGCTCCGCCACCAGCGCCTCGGTCGGCCCGCTGGCTGCCGCGGTGAGGGCGAGGTCGCCACTGAGCGGCGTGCCCAGCGCGGCGCCCAGGGGGGCCAGATCGGGCACGGTCACCGCCGCCTTGGCCGCAAGCTCCCCGTTCGCCAGCGTGGCGCTGGCGTCGAGGTTGAGCCGCTCCCCGTTCAGCAGGAGGCGCGGCAGGCGCAGCGTGTCGCCGGCGATGGCGGTGGCGGCGATCTCCGTCCTGGCGCCCAGCAGGGCGTCGGCGGCGGGAACGCCGGTGGCGAGGTTCCGCCCGACGCCCGTCACCTCCGCCCGGATGCCGCCGTCGTCGCGAGCGAGCGCCACGTCGGCCGTCAGCGCGCCGGCGAGGTCCCGCCCGGCGAGGCCCGACAGGGCGGCGAGATCGGGGGCCGCGACATCCAGATCGGCCGTCAGCTCCTGGCCCCATCCGGCCAGCGCCGCCGTCCCGGCCACGTCGATCGCCGCCGCGTCCAGGGCGATCCGCTCCAGCCGGACGACCCCGCCCTCCGTCTCCAGCAGGCCGGCGGCGGCCAAGGTCGCCCGCGGTCCCGCCAGGGCCGCGAGGCCGGGATCGTCACCCGCCATCCCGGCCAGCGCCG
>JAJUIU010000064.1 GCA_029267445.1 Rhodospirillaceae bacterium | reverse complement strand
GCAGCGCCGTCGGAAACATCGCCGGTGCGGGCGCTGAGTCGGCCAGGGCCCGGTCAGGCATGGCTGACCCGTGGCGGCGGGCGCCGGATGGCGCGCACCGACCGCACGGCCTCCAGCGCGAGACCCGCCCCGCCCATGCGCACGCGGGCGCTGATCGCGTCATCCGCCGGGCCGACGCCGAGGCGCGGCAGGGCGAAGGGGTCGCGGGGGCCCGCCGCGATCAGACCGGGCGTTGTGGCCAGCGCCAGCCGGAACCCGGCCCTGGCCACCGCCTGCGCCTCACGGGGGCCGAAACTGTCGGGCGTGCCGTAGGGGTAGGCGAAATCCAGCACCGGCACGCCCAGCTCGTCCCGCAGGCGCTGTCGGCAGGTCGCCACCTCCCAGACGAGGCGGGAATGGGGCAGGGCCGCCAGCCTGGGATGGGTGACAGTGTGCGCCCCGATGCGCACCAGCGGATCGCGCGCCGCGGTCCGCAGCAGCGGCCAGCCGGCGAAGGCGTCGCGCGTCAGGGCGGCCGGGTCCAGGCGGGCGGACCGCGCGATGGCGGCGATCAGCGTCTGCCGCTGTTCCGGACCGGCGTCGCGCAGCATCGGCGCCAGCGTGTCGTACGCCCGCCGCTTGGTCTCCGGCGTGCGGCAGTCGAGCACGATGGGACTGCGACCGGGCAGATCCAGGGCGACACGGTCGCGGTCCGCCACGGCCCGGTCCAGCACGAGCCACCACGCCGCCGCCGTCCCGTCGGTGAAGCCCGTGGTGACGAAGACGGTGATCGGGGCTTCGAACTCCCGCGCGATCGGCAGGGCCGCCTCGAAGTTGTCGGCGTAACCGTCATCGAAGGTGAGGCAGACGAAGGGGCGCCGGTCGCCGGGGGCCGGGTCGCGGACGGCGGCGTCCAGGTCGGCGAAGCGCCAGCCGTCGCGCGCGAGGCTGGCCAGGAGCGCGCGGAACCGGTCGGGCGCCACGGACAGCCCGCCCGTCCCGGTCCAGCCCGGTGCTGCCGCGCGCACCCGATGGAACATCAGGACGACACCGGCCGCCCCCATGGCCCGGTGGAGCAGCCGGTCGCCGCGCAGGCCGAGGAACAGGCGGCCTGCCAGGGTGCGGAACGCGGAGGGACCTTCGGACATGGCGCCGCCCCTCATCCCACCGAAAGCCGGTGCTCGCGCAGGAAGACCTCCAGCGCCAGCATCATCCACAGTGTCTTCTCGTGGTTCCGACGGCCGCCATTGTGCTCGGCCAGCACGGCCTCCACGGCCCCCGGCCGGTAGAGGGCGGCACTGCGCGCGGACGGGGTGGCGAGGAGGTCGGCCGTCATCGACCGCATCTCGTTCCGGAACCAGAGGTTCACCGGCATCCGGAAGCCGGATTTCGGCCGGTCGATGATACTGTCGGGCAGGATTCCGCGCGCCACCTTGCGCAGCAGCCACTTGCCCGTCAGCCCGCGCAGGCGGTAGCGGTCCGGAAGGCCGGAGACGAAGCCCGCCAGCCCGGCGTCCATGAAAGGCATGCGTCCCTCCAGCCCCGCCGCCATGGTCATGCGGTCGCCCCGTTCCAGAAGATTGTCCGGCAGCCAGACGGTCTGGTCGAAATGCAGGATGCGGCGCAGGGGCGAGTTCCGGGGATCGTCACCGGCGAGGTTCACCCGCAGCGACGCCTCCGGCAGGGAGCGGAGCTGGCCCGTCGGCATCCCGGCGCCGAACCAGCGGGCCATGCGTTCCCCGAAGTCGCGGGTGGCGAGGCATTCGGTCAGCGTCGCGAGACGGGCCATGCCATAGGGCAGGCGCCGGGCGAGCGGGCGCATGACGGCCCCGTCCAGTGCCGGCGGCGTGAGCCTGCGGAACAGGGCGCCGATGCCCTCGAACGCGTGCTTGGGATAGCCGCCGAGGATCTCGTCCGCCCCCTCACCCGTCAGCACCACCTTCACTTCCTGGGCGGCGAGGCGGGACAGCTTAAGGATCGGCAGGTCCGCCGTCTCCGACACGGGCGCGTCGCGGAA
The DNA here is from genome assembly GCA_029267445.1 of Rhodospirillaceae bacterium. Taxonomy (GTDB): domain Bacteria; phylum Pseudomonadota; class Alphaproteobacteria; order Azospirillales; family Azospirillaceae; genus JAJUIU01. The sequence goes on along the minus strand of JAJUIU010000064.1, from coordinate 24,371 downwards.
GCGGGTGGCGGCGGGCAGAAGGTCCATCAGTTCCGCCGCCGTGAAGGGCACCTCGTGGTGGCGGCAGCCAAGCTCCTTCGCGACGAGGGCGGCGAAGGGAAGCTCGCTGTACTTCCGCTCCGCGAAGCCGACGGAGAAGGTGCTGACCGGCCCCGCCCCCAGACGCCGCATCAGCGCCACCACGGTGGAGCTGTCGAGGCCGCCGGAGAGGAACGCCCCGATCGGCACGTCGGCGATAAGCCGCTTCTCCACCGCCTGCTCCAGCAGCGCCAGGAACCGGCCCTGGACATCGCCCGGCACCCGTTCCGGCGATCGCGGCAGGGCGTCGGGCGGCTGGAAGTAGCGTTCGAGGCGCACATGTCCGTCCTGCCACAGGGCGAAATGGCCCGGCGGCAGCTTGAGCACGCCGTCGAACAGGGTCTGCGGCCCCGGCACGTAGCGGAAGCGCAGATGCTGGGCGAGGGCGTCCAGGTTCAGCCGCGCCTGGAAGCCGGGAACCGCGCGGATGGCCTTGATCTCCGACGCGAACAGCAGCGCGTTGCCGTGCCGGGCCAGCATCAGCGGCTTCTTGCCGAAGCGGTCGCGTGCCAGCAGCAGCCGGCGCCGCGGGCCGTGCCAGAGGGCGAAGGCGAACATGCCGTCAAGGCGCCGTACCATGTCGGGCCCCCAGCGCAGCCAGCCGTGCAGCAGCACCTCGGTGTCGCTGTCGGTGCGGAAGACGGCCCCGGAAGCCGTCAACTCCCGCCGGAGTTCGCGGTAGTTGTAGATTTCGCCGTTGAAGACGACGGTGGTGCCGTCCGGCCCGTGCATCGGCTGGCCGCCGCCGCCGAGATCGATGATGGCGAGACGGCGGTGGCCGAGGGCGACCTGCGGATCGACCCCTTCCACATGGGTACCGCTGCCGTCGGGGCCCCGATGGGCGATCGTCCCCAGCATTCCGCACAGCGCCTCCACGGGCAGCGGGTCAGGGGCGATCCAGCCGGCGATTCCGCACATGACGCTCAGGCCTCCTGGAACACGGAATCGGCGGGCCGGGACGCCGCGTCGACGGGACGCGGCGGCAGCCCGAGTTCGGCGTAGAGCCGCAGGAAGCGGCGCGCCGTTGCCCCGATGGCGAAGCGGGCGCGGTAGCGGGCGCGGGCGGCCTCCCCGAGCCGGGACCTGAGGTCGGCGTCGCGTGCCAGAGCGGCGAGCGCGTCGGCCAGGACGGCCGGCTCGTCCGGCGGTACCAGCAGGCCGGTGACCCCGTGGGTGATCGCGTCCGGCACGGCGCCGACTGGGGTGGCGACCACCGCCCGACCGTGGGCCATGGCCTCGATGATGGCCACGGGCAGCCCCTCGTGCCTGGACGGCAGGACGAAGATGTCGGCGCGCCGCAGCAGCGCCTGGGCGCGCCCGGCGTCGACCCAGCCGGGCAGCGCCGCGCGGCGGCCGAGCCCAAGTTCGCCCGCGAGGTCGCGGTACCGCCCGACATCGCCGTCCCCGGCGAGGCAGGCCTCCACGCCCATGACCTCCAGGCGCGGGTCGGCCAACGCCTGGATCAGGACGCCGCTGCCCTTGCGCTCCGACAGCCGGCCCAGGCAGAGGATGCGGGGTGCGCCCCCCTCCCGCTCCCCTCCGCCCGGAGCCGGCTGCGGATCCGGCACGCCGTTCGGGATGACGTGCAGGCGGTCGGGATCGACCCGCAGCACATCCTCCATGAAGGCGCGCCAGTAGGAGCCGATCACCACCAGTGCGTCGGCCCGGTCCAGCATCGCCGCGTGCAGCCGCCGGGCGCGCGGACCCATGGCGGCGCAGGTCTCCACATAGTTCGCGCCGTGCAGGTGCAGCACGACCTTGAGCCCCAGCGCCTTGGCGAGATGTACCAGGGCGCCCTTGCGCGCCACGCTGCCCCAGTCGGCCATATGGATGTGCGCGACACGGGCGCCGGCGCGCGCGTGCAGCACCAGCCCGGCGGCGCAGCCCGCGACGTAGGCCGGCATCAGCGCCTTGGGCCCGGGCCCGTAGCTGTCCAGCACGGCCACACGCGGCGCCTCCGGGATTGCCCGCAGCGCGTCGGTGAGATAGGCCAGCATGCGGCCCATCCCCCCCTTCCCGGCGGCGCCCCCTGGGCCGATCATGATGAGCGGTGCGGTCTCTCCCATCGCGGCCTCACGCCGCGCCGCGCAGGAACCGGGGCAGGCGCTGCCGGTCCTTGTTGAAGACGATGCCGGCCGGGCGCCCGCCCTGCAGGCAGATGCGGTCGCGCAGCTCCTCCGCGTCGCTGATGCGCGTCTCCTCGGCGGCGACGACGAGGATGACGCTGTCGGCCTCCGGCGCCACCATGACGCCGTCCAGCGAGGCGCTGGCGGGCGGCGCGTCGATGATGACGAGGTCGACCACCCCGCGCAGCGCCTTCCAGAAGTCGGACCCGCTGCCGGGATAGTAGATGTGGCGCGCGAGGGCGGACTTGGCCTCGCTCACCACCAGCTTGGTGCCGCCGACCTGATGGAAGGCGATCTGCGCGCTGACCAGCGGGTTGGGGCCGGAGGCGCCGCCGAGCACGGCGCTGGTTTCGAACAGCTCCCAGCTCTCCACCTCCGCGATCTCCGACAGAGCGCGGAGCTGGGGGTTGGCGGGCCAGTTGAGGTCCAGCAGCATGACGGAGAGCTGGAACTCCTCGGCGGCGGCCAGGGCGAAGGCCCGCACCACCTCCGAACAGCCGTCGGCCTCGCCCGCCGCGATGAACTCCATGATGTAGCTGCCGCGCGTGGCGCGCGGGGCGCGCAGCAGGGCCAGGATCTGCGGCAGTTCGGCGGGCGCCGGCGGGATTGCGCCGCGCCGCCGGGACGACCCCTGGTCGGCCTTGGACCGGCGGGTGAACATCAGGCACCTCCTTGCGGGCTCGGGTGCAGACGGTCCGCCGGACCCGGTCCCGGTACCTGAGGCCGTTCCCCACGGTCGCTCCGGAGCCGGCGCGCCGGCGGCCGGGTCGGCCGGCGCGGCACGGCCGGGATGCTGGCGAGCACGGGAAGGCCGAGCGACTGGGCGGCGTCCTGCGCGGTGACATAGACCGAGCGCATCGCCTCCAGCAGGAACGCCGTGAACACGGTGGCGAGCGCGCCCAGGATGCCGCCCACCGCCACGATCAGCACGGCGAGGCTGCGCCCCTCCACCGGAGGCAAGGCCGCCTGGATCAGGCGGACATTGTCGCTTTTCTGCGCGCTGACATGGTCGAAGGCCTCCGCCTCGCCGAGGTTGCGGGCCAGCGTCTCCTGCGCGCCCTCCAGGATGCGGATGCCGCGCTCCATCCCCTCGTATTCGACCTGGAGGGCGCGCAGCGCGGAGGCCTGCCGGCGAAGCTGCGCCCCCTCCGCCGTCAGGGCGGAGATCGCTGCGGTCAGCCCGGCGATGGCGGCCTCCGTTTCGGCGACCCGGCCCTCCGTCTCGACATAGAGCGGGTTCGGACCCTGGCGGTTGACCGTCCGGGTCGCGGGCGCCCCGCCCAGGCGGGCGCGCAGCGAGGCGATCTGCCGGTCGATGGCGACGATGCTGGGGTGGGTGTCGAGCAGGGTCGAGGCGAGCGACGCCCGCTGTGCCTCCAGCCGGGTCAGCTCCTCCGTCGAACGCTGGAAGGATTCCAGCAGCAGCGCGTCGGAATGCAGGACCATGCGCGGCGGCGTGGCGGCCAGGGTGCGCCGCAGCTGCGCCAGCCGCTGGTTGGCCTCCTCCAGGTCGCCGCGCGCGGCGGCGAGCGCCGTCTCGTTGTGGGACTGCCGCTCCAGGACCAGCGCGACCTCGCGGCCGAGATCGACGATGTCGTGCCGCTGCTTGAAGCCGTCCAGCTGCTGGCGCTTCGCCGCGACCGCCTGTTCGGCGTGGGCATAGCTGGCGGCGAGACCGGGGGCCCGCGAGCGATGCAGGATCTCGGTCCGCCGTTCGAAATAGGCGGCGACCAGCTCGTTCACCACATCGGCGGCCACCTGCCGGTCGGCATGGCGGAAGGAGACGCGGATGACGCTGGAATCCTTCATGGGCTCGACGGTCAGCCGCTTGGCGAAGGCGACGATCGCCGGTTGCAGCCAGCGGTTCTCGTCGGTGGGTGCGGGCTCGCGGTCGTCCGTGTCGGACACGCCGGGAGCGGTCCCCGCAGGCGTCGACCGTGGCATCATCGGGTCGATCGGCCGATCCTCCTCATAGAGGTCGGGGAAAACGGCCTTCACGCCCATCCGGCGCAGGATGCGCTCCTTCAGCGACCAGCTGCGCAGGATCTCCACTTCGCTCTTCACGATGCTTTCGGGGTCCAGCGCCATGCCGGCGCCGGCGGTGCCGATCTCGGGCCGGAACACGTACTCGCTGCCGATCAGCACCAGCAGGCGGGCCTCCGCCTCGTAGGTTGTGCGCGGCACGAGGGCGAGCCCCACGGCGACCAGGAAGGGTACCAGGAAGGTCAGCAGAAGCGTTCCGCGATGGCGCAGGGCGGTGGCGAGGAAGCGGCGGAACGCGCCCCCGTCGGGCTGGGCGCCGAAGGGACCGCCGAACTGACCATCGTCCGCCGCGCCAAGCCTGCCGTACCACGCCGGGCCGGGCGCTCCGGCACCGGAGTGGATCGACGGGGGCGGTGCGTTGAACTCCATGAGGATTCCTTCCCTGACCCTTCGGCCTCCATTCACCGACCACCGAAGAAGATATCTCCGGTTCGGGGCCTGTATTTAGGCGTGGTAGGCCATTTTATTCGGCGATACAGCGCATTTTATGCTTTTTTCTGGACCGTGACTTGGTCAGTGACTTGGATTGCCATCTATCGCACGGGCGTCTTTTGATTAGCAATTCGTGAGATGGGGGGAGGCCCGTTAACGCCGCGTTAGCCCCTGATTGGCCGGGGATCGTCCGGACGGGCCCTGACCGGGCCATATCGCCCGAACTTGTCGCGCGATCCGACCAAGGACGCCCCGCTTGCGCGGTGTAGCCCGAATTCCGGGGTGGCGGACGCCGCCATCGGGTCCTTCAAGGCCCCTTCGCGCGGGCGGACCGGGGATTCCGACGGGCCTTAATCGCGGCGCGCCACACCGCCCCGATCGCATGGGGAGGGCGCGCGCGGCGGCGGAGGCAATCGGGCTAGCGGCCGCCCATCACGGTTGTGCCGCCTTCGCGGCGTTGGCGGCCCGCCGCGCGCGTGCTAACGCCCGATCCGGGATCGATCCACAGGGGTAGGTCGACCGTTCGCGGCGGTGGTGGGTGCCGATGACAACCGGTTCGAGTGGCCCCGGCCTTCTTGCCGACACGCTGAAGTATCTGCCCGTCAATCTGATCCAGGCGCTGTCCTCCATCGTCATGGTGGTGGTGTTCACCCGCGTACTCGACCCGGCGGGCTTCGGGCGGTACGTGCTGGCGATGGCGGCCATCCAGGTCGGGATGGGCCTGGGCTTCTACTGGCTCCAGGGCGGGTCGGTGCGCTTCTACGCCGCCCATGGCACGGGGCCGGACAGGGCGCGCTTCTCCGGCACGATCTGGAGCGCGGCGCTGGCGATCGGGATCGTGGTCGGCTGCGCGGCGGTGGCGCTGGGCGCGCTGCCCGGCCTCGCGGCACCGTGGCACCTGATGCTGCCGCTCACCGGCATCACCATGGTGGTACGGGCCTGGGCCATGATCTGCCTGGAACTGCACCGCGCGGCACGGGAGCCGGGCTGGTACAGCGCGCTGGAATGCACGCAGTTCATCGTCTCCATCGCGCTGGGCACCGTGCTCGCCGCCCGGCCGGACATCGCGGAGCTTGGTCCGCTGCTGGCCCAGATCGTCGGCAACCTGATCATCCTGGTCGTCGCCCTGCCACGGCTGCTCGCCCGGCTCGGCCTCGCCCGGCCCAGCCGTGCGATCGCGGTGGAGATGTGGACCTACGGCCAGCCGCTGGCGCTGGCCTTCGCGCTGACGCTTGGCCTTTCGGTCGGCGACCGCTTCGTGATCGCCTGGCTGCTGGACGAGGCGGCGGTCGGCATCTACGGCGTCGCCGCGTCCCTGGCCGAACGGCCGCTTGCGATCATCTTCGCCTGGATCGGCATGGCGGTGACGCCCGTCCTCTACCAGATCACCCACGAGCATCAGGGAGCCCGCGCCAAGGAGGTCGCCACGCGGACCATGGCGCATAATTTCGAGCTGCTGACGGCGGTGGCCCTGCCGGCCGCCGCCGGGATCATGCTGCTGGCCGGACCGATCGCGGCGGTCATGGCGGGTGCCGCATTCAGCCCCCATGTCGCCGCCCTGATGCCCTGGATCGCGCTCGCGGCGCTGTTCCAGGGGCTGATGGCGCATTACGTCGCGCACCCCTTCCACATCATGCGGCGCACCCGGGCCCTGCTTTGGACGGGGCTGATGCTGGTGCCTGTCAGCGTGGGCCTGAACCTGCTGCTGATCCCCCTCGTCGGGCTGCCGGGCGTGGCGCTGGCGGCGCTGATCGCGGCCTTGCTGGCGATCGCGGTCCGCCTGCGCCTCGCCCGCGCGATGCTGCCCGTGCCACTGCCGGTGCAGCCGGTGCTGCGGGCGGCGGCGGCGACGCTCGCCATGGCCTGCGCGGTGGTGGTGGTGCAGCCCGGACTGGCCCCGCTGGCCGACCTTCTGCTGCGCATCGCGACGGGCGGGGTGGTCTACGCGGTGGCGGCCTATGCCCTTAACGTCGCCGACCTGCGGGTCCGCCTGCGCCCCTACCTGCCCAGGCCGCGCCGATCGCGCCCGGCGGACCGCTGAGACTTCCCTTCGCACCCCCGCCAAGGGAACTGAAATCCGACATACATTCGACAGTATTACCGAACGGATGGCCGAGCGGATTCCGTATCGGCCGTTCATTATCGCCAATAGATGGCGACACTATTGGCGATTCTGGTTAACCAATATTCGCGGCCACGGGCATTGACACGGATTCATGCCGATCTTTGTCATAAAACGCGGAAAATACCGCACAGTTTAACGGAATCGTTCTGCTAAGAAGCCGCCGCCGTTGGCCGGGATGCCCTGCCTGTCGCGGGGCCGCCGGCCGGCGGACTGTCAATCAATCCAGTGAGGCGACGAACCATGACGGTTCTGTTTTCGGATGGCTTCGAGAGTGGTGATTACCGCGGCTGGAGCTTCGTCCAGGCGCATGACAAGAGCCAGGGGCCCGGCGGTCCCGGCAACCGCGTCGGCACCGCGTCCTCCCTCGGTGTCAAACCGCATGGCGGCAGCTACGCCGCCCAGTTCGAGCGGCCGGCTTCGGCCACGTCGCGTCCCCATGCGAAGGTCTTCAAGGAATGGTCGAACACCGGCAAGTGGGATGAGTTCGGCCGCAGGATGGGGCCGCTGCCGAACGGCGGGAACCCGTCCGGCACCTACCGCGCCTGGTTCCAGTTCCCGGCGGACTACAAGGCGTCAAGCTCGGGCTGGATGAACCTGTTCCAGTTCAAGGAGCAGGGCTCGAAGAACGGCAAATGGCACCAGGACCCGAGCTGGTGGCTGAACGTCTCCTCCGCCTCCAAGTGGGGCCAGGGCGGGTCGGAGCCGGTGGTGTTCGCCAACCACTGGAACAACAAGTGGGACTATACGCCCAAGACGATGAAGCTGCCGGTCGGCCGCTGGTTCGAAGTGCGGGCCGAGCTGTACGAGAAGGACCGGATCGAGTGGTATGTCGACGGCAAACTGCTCGACGTGTCCAAGCACTCCACCTACCCGGTCGGGCGGTTCTTCGACAAGTCGGACGGCTGGGTGTTCGGCGTCGGGCACTATCAGGGCGTGGGCCGGGTGCTGGTGGACGACGCGTCCATGAGCACCCGTTCTGGCGGCAGCGCCTCGGCACCGCCGCCCCCCGGTGACACGGCCGCGCCGGAGCCCGTCGCCTCCCCGACGCCGCCGGGCGGCACCGGCGGCACGGACGGCAAGGACACGATCACCCTGTGGGTGGCCGGTGACCAGTATCAGGGCGCCCCGCACTTCGACCTGCTGGTCGACGGCAAGCAGATCGCCGACGGCGCGGCCACCGTGTCCCGCGCGGACGGCGGCTGGCAGAAGCTGACCTTCGAGGCCGATCTGGACGGTGCCCGCACGCTGGGTGTGCGGTTCGACAACGACCTGTGGGGCGGCGGCAGCTCCCGCGACCGGAACCTGTGGATCGACAAGGTCGCCGTGAACGGCACCGTTTTCCAGGCCGAGGACGGCCTTCTGAACGGGCAGAACCGCCTTGGAAAGGAGGCGCTCTACTTCAATTCCACGCTGGGCTTCGATCTGGGCAAGGTCGCCGGCCTCTCCGCCTGAGGCCGGAGCACCCGCAATTCCGGCCGGATACCGCCGCGGGGGCTCCTCCCCGCGGCGGACCGGGGCTGCTTCTGGGCCGCGCGCCCACCCGTAATCCCGCCTGAAAGCCGCAAGGCCGCACGACATAGTCGCCCCGACAACGAGAGCACCGGGAGCCGGCCATGCCACGGTGGGACACGGGACGCGCCTGCCTGATCGGCGGCATCCACATGGTGCGCGCCCTGGGCCTGGGCGGCATCCGCTGCACACTGGTGACGACGCCCGAGGATCCGGCCCAGCGGTCCCGCCATGTCGACGGGGCGATCCACTGGCCCGACATCCAGGGCGACCCGGACGGACTGCTCGCCCGCTTGCTGGACTTCGCGGCGGACCTGCCGGAGCCGCCGGTCCTCTACTTCGAGAACGATCCGGAACTGCTGCTGGTCTCCCGCCACCGGGAGCGTCTGGGGCGCGGCTTCCGTTTCGCCATCGCCGAGGCCGGGCTGGTCGAGGCGCTGGTGGACAAGACGCGCTTCCTGTCGCTGGCCGAAGGGCTCGGCCTTCCGGTACCGGCGACCCGGCGGCTGGACCTGTCCCTGCCCTCGCCGCCCCGCGACCTCGGTCTCGCCTTTCCGATCGTGCTGAAGCCGCAGACCCGCTTCGCCGCCTGGGACGGCGTCGGCCAGGGCGGCAAGGCCGTGCGGGTGGAGACCGCCGCGGGGCTGGCGGCGCTCTGGCCCGGCCTGCGCGACGCGGCGCTGGACATCCTGGCCCAGGAACTGATCCCCGGCCCGGAGTCCCGCATCGAGAGCTACCACTGCTATGTCGACGGTGACGGGCGCATCGCGGGGGACTTCACCGGCGTGAAGATCCGCACTTGGCCCGCCGAATTCGGGCACAGCACCGCGCTGACCCTGACGGACGCGGCGGATGTGGCCGCACTGGGGCGCCGCTGCGTGGAGACGCTGCGCCTGCGCGGCGTCGCCAAGCTGGACTTCAAGCGCGGGCCGGACGGACGGTTGCACCTGCTGGAGGTCAACCCCCGCTTCAACCTGTGGCACCATCTGGCCGCCGCCGCCGGGCTGAACCTGCCGGCCCTGGTCCAGGCGGACCTGACCGGACGTCCGCGCCCGGCGGTCCGCCCCGCCCGCGCCGGTGCGCGCTGGTGCAATCTGGGGGCGGACAGGAAGGCCGCCCGCGCCCAGGGGCTGAACCCGGTGGCCTGGGCGCTTTGGGCGGTCGGCTGTGACGCCAAGTCCGTATCCTTCCGCGACCCGATGCCATCGCTGGCGGGCGGCCTTGGCCGGATCGCCGGGCCACGCCGGCGACGGGTGCCGGCGAAGGCGCTGCCCTGAACCCGGACAGCGAGCCCTCCCCCATGCGCCTCGCCCTGATCTCGGACATCCATGCCAATCTGGAGGCCCTGCGCGCCACCTTGGCCGCCATCCGGCAGGACGCGCCGGACGCCATCCTGTGCCTGGGCGACATCGTCGGCTACCACGCCGACCCGGAAGCCTGCGTGGACCTGCTGGACGCCGCCGGCGCGCTCTGCGTGGCCGGCAACCATGACCGGGCGGTGACGGGACGGATCGGAACGGACGGGTTCAGCCCCGTCGCCGCGCGTGCCGTGGCCTGGACACGGCGGCGGCTGTCACCGGCGGCGCTGGACTGGCTGGCGGCACTGCCGCTGCGGCGCACCATCGGTGACGCGGACACCGGGCGCGCCCTGGTCGCGGTCCACGGCGCGCTGCATCCGGGCGACGGGTGCGAACTGACGCGCCTGGACACGGACGCGAAAAGGTTGCTGACGGCGGCGGCGCTGGACCGGCATCCCGGCGCCTCGGTCTGCGCCTACGGCCACACCCACCGGCTGGGGGTGCACGCCGTGGGGCCGGGGTCCGCCGCGACGGTGCGTGAACTGGCGGGCGACAGCGTGCGGTTCCAGGATGGCGCCCGCCACCTGCTGAACCCCGGCAGTGTGGGGCAGCCGCGAACGGCGGAGACGCGGGCGACGTTCATGCTGCTCGACCTGGACCGCGGCACGGTCGTCATCCGGCGGGTGGGGTACGATGCGGCGGCGGCCCTGGCCAAGGCGCGGCGGGCGGGGCTGATCAGGCGTCCGTGGCCGCTGCCGGAGCCGGTGAAGGCGCTGCTGCGCCCGTTGCGCGACAAGGTCCTCGGCTGACCGGGTTCTCGGCTGATGGGGGTCAGGCAACCGCGGCGGACGGCGGCGGCACCAGCTCGGCACGGGTCCGTCCCTCCGCCAGGGGCCCCGGCGGTAGGGCGCAGCGCTCGAACCGGGTCGGGCGGAGGCGGTCCCCGCCGAGCGGCAAGGGCTCCACCGCGAGGCCGGCCAGATTGGCCCCGTCCAGCGCGACACCCAGGAGCACGGCACCCCGCAGGTCGGCGTCCGCCAGATCGGCACCGGTCAGGTCGGCATGGCTGATGGAGGCGGCCGACAGCCGCGCCCGGCGCAGGATGGCCCCGCGCAGGGACACGCCCTCCAGGATGGCGGCGGCCAGTTCCGCACCGGACAAATCCATCCCGTCGAGGGCCAGCGCCCGGAGCTGGGCACGCTCCCCCCTGGCCCCGGCGCTCTCCACCCACAGAAGGTGGGCTGCCAGGACGGCGGCGATGTCCACCCCGGCCTCCGCCGGCGGCTGCGGAAGGGTGGCGCCGGCGGCGCGCAGGACGTCGGCGGCGCCCGACTCCAGGACCGCGCCGTGCAGGACGGCACCCCTCATACGGACATTGGACAGTTCCGCGCCGATGAGCCGCGTGCCCGTCATGTTGGCGTTGGACAGGTTGGCGCCGACGAGGTTGGCCCCGGTCATGTCGGAGCCGGACAGGTCGCAGTTGCTCAGGTCGGCATTGGTCAGCACGGTGCCGCGCAGCACCGCGTCGCGCAGGTCGACCCGCATGGCGGTGACGCCGCCCATGCGGGCACGGGCGAGGTCGGCCCCGCGCGCGTTGGCCGCACTCATCTCCGCCGCCGCGCGGACGGATGGCGCCATGCTGCCGTCCGGCTGCATCACCAGCAGGGTACCGTCGCGCAGATCGGCCTCGACCAGCCGGGACCGTGAAAGGTCGGCGCCCCGGATGTTGGCGCCGCGCAGATCGGCCCGCGTGAAGTCGGCCTCCGTCGCGGTCGCGACCCTGAGGTCGGCGCCGAACAGGGTTGCGCCGACAAGCGCCGAGCCGACCAGGCGGCAGCCGGTCAGGCTGGCGCCGCTCAGATCGGCGTTGGAGAGATTGGCTCCGGACAGGTCGATGCCGGACAGGTCCATGTGGGAAAGCGTGGCGCGACGTCCGCCCTTCAGTCCGCGGAGATACAGCCCATGGTCGAACAACATGCCGCTCAAATCGCGGGCCGAGATTTTTTTCGACGCCTGAGGCATCACATATCCGCCTATGCATCACGTTCCGCCCACTTTCGGCCGGAGTGCGTGAAGAACTGGTAAAACCAATTTAGCACGAATTATGCGCGACCGTCCCGCACCTCCGCCTCGACCGCCCACCCGGCCCGAAGACCCTTGCCAATCCGGGGAACGCCACCCCACAAAGGAGTAGCGCCCGTTCGGGCGGGCGGCGGCAGGATCTGGTGAAGGGCCTCGCGATGGGCATGACGAAGACCGGTGGGCGTTTTGGCGTTGTTCTGGCCACCTTGCTGGCCGTCACGCTTCCCCCCGTCACGGCCGCCAGGGCGGACCTGCCGCGCGGCACGACCGTCCAGCCCTGGCCCGGCGCCGATTACGATCCCGCCATCCCGACCCTGGAGAGTGTGCTGGGCTATGGCTTCGGGGCGGAGATCACGACCCACGCGGACATCCGCCGCTATTTCGAGGCGCTGGCCGCCGCGGCACCAGACCGGGTGCGCCTGATCGACTATGGGCGGAGCTGGCAGGGCCGGGACCTGTTCTACGCCGTCATCTCCGCACCCCGGAACATGGCGCGGCTGGACGCCGTGCGGCAGGGCATGCAGCGCCTCGCCGATCCGCGCCGCACGCCCCAGGCGGAGGCGGACACGCTGATCGCCGACCTGCCGGCCCCTGTCTGGCTCGCCTATTCCGTCCATGGCGACGAGGCGGGGACGTCGGACGGCGCGCTGCTGACCGCCTACCACCTGCTGGCCGCGCGCGGCGACGCCCGCGTGGCCCGGATGCTGGACCAGACGGTGGTGGTCATCAACCCGAACCAGAACCCCGACGGGCGCGACCGCTTCATCCATTCCACCCGGTCGGCGCGGGGTCTGACTGCGGACGACGATCCGCTGTCGGCGGAGCGGGACCAGCCCTGGCCGGGCGGTCGGTTCAACCACTACGCCTTCGATCTGAACCGCGACTGGTTCGCCCAGACCCAGCCGGAGACCCGCGCCCAGACGCGGGAAATCCTGTCCTGGTTCCCGGTCGTGCTGGCGGACGTCCATGAGATGACGACCGACCAGACCTATTTCTTCCCGCCGGCGGCCGCCCCCACCAACCCCTTCATCACACCGACCCAGAACGCCAACCGCGAGCTGATCGGCCGCAACAACGCCCGCTGGTTCGACGAGAAGGGTCTCGACTACTTCACCCGGGAGGTTTTCGACCTGTTCTATCCCGGCTATGGCGACGGCTGGCCCACCTATCACGGCGCCGTGGCGATGACCTACGAGCAGGGCTCGTCGCGCGGCCTGAATGCCCGGCGGCGCACCGGGGAGGTGCTGACCTTCGCCGACACGGTATGGAGCCAGGTGGTCGCCTCGCTCTCCGCCGTGGAGGTGGTGGCCGAGAACCGCGCCAAGTTCCTGCGCGACTTCCACCAGTACCGGGCCACGGCGGTCGAGGAGGGGCGGAAGGCGGACAACCGCTTCCTGATCATTCCCGATCAGGCGGACCGGGCGGGGGCGGCGTCTCTGGCGGGCCTGCTGGCGCGCCAGGGCATCGAGATCGGCCGGGCCACGGCGGGCTTCACCGCCTGCGGCAAGTCCCACGGCGAGGGCACTTACGTGATCGACAGCGCGCAACCGGCCAAGCGCCTGATCCGGGTGCTGATGGACCCGCAGATCGCGCTGGAGGAGGAGTTCGTCGCCGAGCAGGAGCGACGCCGCGCGCGCGGCCTGCCGGATGAGATCTACGACGTCACCGCATGGTCGCTGCCCCACCTCTACAACGTCGCGGTCGAGACCTGCGGGCGCGAATTCAAGGCGCAGACCCGGCCGGTGGAACCCGATGCGGGGCCGGAGGGCGTGGTCGCCAATCCGGGCGCCAAGCTGGGCTTCGTCGTGCCCTGGGGCGACACGGCGGCGATCCGGTTCCTGACGGCGGCATTGCGGGCCGGGCTGTCGGTCAAGTCCGCCGACGAGCCCTTCACCCATGCGGGCGTGCGCCATCCGGGCGGCACCCTGATCCTGGAGCGGGCCGACAACCCGGCGGATCTCGCCGACACGGTGGCCGCCCTGGCGAAGGCCACGGGCGCCCGTGTGGTCGGCGTCGATGACAGCTGGGTCACGGACGGGCCCAGCTTCGGCAGCGGCAAGGTGGTGCCGATGCGCGCGCCGCGCGTGGCCATGGCCTGGGACCGGCCGACGGGCCCGACGGCGGCGGGTGCCGCCCGCTGGGTGGTCGAGCGGCAGTTCGGCCAGCCGGTGACTGTGATCCGCACGGACAGGCTGGCCGGTGCGGACCTGTCCGCCTTCGACGTGCTGATCCTGCCGCAGGATTTTGGGCCCGGCTACATGGCCCGGATCGGCGAGGGCGGCGCCAGGGCGCTGAAGGACTGGGTCCGCCGGGGCGGCGTGCTGATCGGCCTGGGCACCGCCACCCGGTTCCTCGCCCATCCCAAGACCGACCTGCTGTCGATCCGGCGGGAGGAGCTGGCGCCGATGCCGAAGGAGGGTGACGGCGAGAAGGGCAAGGGCAACGCCGGCGGGGGTGGCGCCTCTGGCGGCGGCAAGCCGGAGGAGGGTGCGGCGACCGTGCCGGGCACCGTCATCGCCTCGCCAGAGCAGGCCAAGGCCGCGATCCAGCCGGACAAGCGCCCGCCGGACGCGGTGGCCGGCGTGCTGGCGCGGGCGTCCACCGATCCCGAGCACTGGATGGGTGCCGGTGTCGCCGAGACCCTGCACGTCCTCATCCAGGGCGAGGACATCTACACGCCGGTGAAGCTGGACGAGGGCGTCAACGTGGCCCGCTTCAAGGGACCGGACGCCTTGCTGGCCGGCGGCTACCTGTGGGAGGAGAACCGCCGGCAGCTGGCCTACAAACCCTTCGCCGTGGTCGAGCCGGAGGGCCGGGGCTATGTGGTGGGCTTCACCGCCGACCCGACCCTGCGCGGCTTCATGAACGGGCTGAACGTGCTGCTGGCGAACGCGGTGTTCCGGGGTGCGGCCCACGCCGAGCCCATGCTGCGCCCGCAGCCGGCACCCGCACCGGTCGGCCGCTGAGCGTGCCCCGCCGCCCTTACTGCGGCGTCAGGACGGAGGCGAGGGCCTGCGCCTCCGGCCGGAAGAAGGCGCGGTCCATCAGGATGCCGCGCGGCGTGGTCTTCTGGCCGTAGAAGACGTCGTTCCAGTCGTTGCGCGGGGCGATGACCGACCCTTCGACGGCCGCCCCGCCGAAAAGGCCGCTGCTCTTGGCGTAGACGTACATGTCCGCATCGATGCCCACACCGTAGCCGGCGCCCACGCTCGTTCCGATCTCGCCGATGGCCACGTTGGCGTCGGCACCCAGCTTGACCTTGCGGTCGATCACGGCGTTGAGGCCGCGCTCCGTCATGATCACGAGCATCATCTGCGAGGCCTGCCCGCCGAACTGCAGGCCGAAGCTCGCCTCGGCCATGGTGTAGAAGGCGGGACCGGACCAGGCGCCGTCCGCGCCCCGCGCCACCAGCACGCCGGTCCCCCCGCCGCCGCCCAGGAAGAAGCCCGCTTGGATCACGTTCGGCAGGATCAGCACGCCGCGCGCCCGCTGCATCAGGCTTTTCAGGTTGGCGTACTGCGGATCGGTCAGCAGAGTCAGCGCCGTGACCCTCGCCCGTTCCACCAGCAGCTCCGGCTCGGTCAGGGCGTGGGCGGGGCGGGCCAGAGCCATGACGGCCAGCAGGACGGCGATGAACGCTGCACCAAGCTTCTTCATGCGGACGGTTCCCCTCTCACGTCTTTCACAACCCTGGCGCTTTGGCGCGACCAGATTACACGGCCCGCCGCGTTCGCCAAGCGCCACGGGCGGAGTGCCGGGATGGTCCGGGACGATCCGGGCCGAAAGGCGGACGTCATCGTGGCGGAAGATTGACACCGGCGACCCGCCAGACCGCCGGACCCTCTCCGTCGATCCGGTCCAGACGGCAGATGTGCAGGCAGTCGACGACGAGCGCCAGCATCCTTTCGGGGGACAGTCCAAGGGCGTGGCCGACGGCGGCCCGGATAGGCCCCGCATGGGCGACGCAGACGATGTCGCGGCCCGCATGCGCCGCCGACAGCCGGTCGATGCCGGCCGCCACATCGGCGGCCATGGCGGCGAAGGACTGCCCGCCGGGTGGCGCGTTCGTCGCCGGCGCCATCCAGAAGGCCGCCGCGACGGGATCGTCCGCGAGGTCGCCGTGGACGAGGCCCTGCCAATCGCCGAAATCCTGTTCCAGGAAGGCGGGTTCGATCCGGGGCTCCACGGCCTCCCCCAGGCGCGCCAGCAGGGCGCCAGCCGTGTCGCGGGCGCGGGAGAGGGGTGTCGCGGTCCAGACGGCACCGCGCGGCAGCATGGCCGCCAGCGCGTCGAGGACGGCACCGTCCGAGAGGTCGCAGGGCAGATCCGCGCGGCCCGCGATGATGCCCGGCGGCGCCAGGATGGGCGCGTGGCGCACCCACCACCACCGGGTGACGCCTCCGGTCATTGCGGCCCCGGTCATCCGAGGATGGCGACGAGAGCCAGCAGGAACCCGATCTCCGCCAGCTGCTGCGCCGCCCCCAGCACGTCGCCGGTGATCCCCCCGATCTGCCGCCGCGCCATCCGGGCCAGCAGCAGCACCGGCAGGAGCGAGACCAGGACGACGACCAGCGGCGAGAAGGCCGGCATGGCGATCTCGCCCAGCGCCGTGGCGCCCAGCGTCAGGCCGATCACGGCCGCCACCACCGCCCTGGCGCTGTTCGGGCGCCCCTGCGTGGCGGAAACACCGTCCGTCCGCGCGTCGGGCAGGGCCGCCTTCAACGCCGGCAGCACGCCGCGCGAGAAGGCGTGGGCGCCGATCAGAGCCAGCGCGACAGTGCGCGGGTCGGCGAGTGAGGCGAGGGCGCCGATCTTCGCCGTCACGGCGAGCAGGAGGGCCAGCGCGCCGTAGGTGCCCACGCGGCTGTCCTTCATGATCTCCAGCTTGCGCGCCTTGTCCCGGCCGCCGCCGAACCCGTCGGCGACATCGGCGAGGCCGTCCTCGTGCAGGGCGCCGGTCAGCCAGGCGAGCCCGCCGACCGCCGCCAGCGCCGCCAGCCAGGGCGGCAGGCCGACGCTGGCCGCCGCCCAGTAGAGGGCGCCACCGACCCCGCCGATGAGCGCGCCGACGATCGGGAACCAGGCGAGTGCCCGCTGGTCGAGGTCGGCCGGCCATTCGCCGCGCCAACCGATGGGGATGCGGGTCAGGAACATGACGGCGGCGGCGAACTCCGCGATGGCGGAGGGCGGACGCGGCCCGGTTGCGTCTGTCATGGCAACGGTATAGGGGATGACGCCCGCCGCCGCCAGCACCCTGACGTTTCACATGGATAACCGATCGGCCCGGACGGCGGGCCGCGATGCCGAACGAACGGAACCACCGATGAGCGACCAGCAGACGCCCACCCTGGACGAGATCCGCGCCGTGCTGCGCGAGCTGCCCGGCCCCGACCTGGAGGCGGGGACGGCGGCCCTGCAGCGGGAGGTGCGGCTGGTGAAGCCGCGCGGCGCCTTGGGCCGGCTGGAGGAGATCAGCGCCTGGATGGCGACGTGGCAGGGCCGCACTCCGCCGGTGCTGACGCACCCGCGCATCGCCGTCTTCGCCGGGGCGCACGGGGTCGCCGCGCACGGCGTCTCAGCATATCCCGCCAGCGTCACGGCGGAGATGGTGCGCACCTTCATTGACGGCGGAGCGGCGGTGAACCAGCTCGCCCGGATCGCGGAATCCGACCTGCGCGTCTACGAGCTGGACATCGAGAACCCGACGGCGGACTTCACCCATGGCCCCGCCATGACGGAGGAGGCCTGCGCCCGCGCCATAGCCTACGGCATGATGGCGGTGGAGCCGGGGCTGCACCTGCTCTGCCTGGGGGAGATGGGCATCGGGAACACCACCAGTGCCGCCGCCCTCTGCCTCGCCCTGTTCGGGGGGGAGGCGGCCGACTGGGCCGGCCCCGGCACCGGCCTGGATGCCGCTGGCGTGACGCGGAAGGCCGCCGTGATCGCTGCCGGCCTCGCCGCCAATCCGGAGGCCAAGGCCGACCCGCTCGAGGCGCTGCGGCGGCTGGGCGGGTTCGAGCTGTGCGCCATCGTCGGGGCCGTCATCGCCGCCCGCCTCGCCCGCACGCCGGTGCTGCTGGACGGGTACGCCTGCACCGCCGCCGCCGCCGTGCTGTTCAAGGCCGATCCCAAGGCGCTGGACCACTGCATGGTGGCCCACCGTTCCGCCGAGCCGGGACACGCCCGGCTGCTCCAGGCCATCGGCAAGTGCCCGCTGCTGGATTTCGACATGCGGCTGGGCGAAGCCTCGGGTGCCGCGCTGGCCATTCCGCTGGTGAAGGCGGCGCTCGCCTGCCATACGGGCATGAGCACCTTCGAGGAGGCGGGCGTGTCCAAGGAGGCCAAACCCGGCCCGGCGGGCAGCCTCCATTAGGGGTAACGCCCCGGACCTAGCCGGTTCCGCCGATTGCCGCCCCATCGCGACGGCCCCTAGCCTGCCCGGATGAACACGGACTCCGGGCCCGCCGACCGACTCGCCAGCCTCGAACGCGACCTCGACCGGCTGGGCGACGCCCAGACGATGCTGGCGCGCGCCCTGCTGGCGTTGCGGGACGTGGCGGACCGGGAGGCGGCCGACCGGCTGGCGGGCGTGATGGCAGCGGCCCGCGACACGCTGGAGAACGAGCTGACGGCGGCGGTCCGCCGTCTGGAAACCCTGCGGGCCGAGCTGGGCGTCCATCCGGACGACTAACGCGACGCATCCCGCGAGGGGCACCATCCCGGCTTTCCCGTGTTCATGTTTGAACGGCTTTCAACGGCCGAGATCGAGGCGACAGGCGGGAGGACAGCGGGCATGGCGACCATGACGGCGGAACGGCGCATCAAGAACCTGCGCGGGCACCTGCAGCGCGAGAATCCCGATCTGGTGCCCCTGGTGGACGCCTACGCCCGGATGGACGCGCTGCTGCGGCGGATGCGGCTGATCGGCCGGGACGACACGCTGACCGGCCGCATCGGCTGGTGGCCGGTGGTGTCGGCCGTCGGGCTCTATTCCGCCGGCAAGTCGACGATGATCAACGAGTTCCTGGGCCAGACCGTGCAGCGCACCGGCAACCAGGCGGTGGACGACAAGTTCACGGTGCTGTGCCACGGCACGGAGCTGCGCGAACTGCCGGGCACGGCGCTGGACGCCGACGCGCGCTTCCCCTTCCACGGCATGGGCGACGAGATCGAGAAGGTCGCCCCCGGCGAGGGCAAGCTGGTCGACCGCTACCTCGCCCTCAAGACCGTGCCCAGCGACATGCTGCGGGGCATGATCATCGTCGACAGCCCCGGCTTCGACAGCGACGAGTACCGCGCCTCCACCCTGCGGCTGATCGACCATATCCTCGACCTCTCGGACCTGACGCTGGTCTTCTTCGACGCCCGCAAGCCCGAGCCGGGCGTCATGCGCGACACGCTGCAGAAGCTCGTGGCGCGCGTGAAGAACCGGGCCGACGCCGGCAAGTTCCTGTTCATCCTGAACCAGATCGACGCCACCGCGCGGGAGGACAACCTGGAAGAGGTCGTCGGCGCCTGGCAGAGGGCGCTGGCCAGCGTCGGCATCACCGGCGGCCGCTTCTACGCCGTCTACGCGGACGAGGCCGTCGAGGGTTCGGAGGTCACCCCCCGCCTGCGGGAAATCCGCAACCGCGACATGGCCGAGGTCCGCCAGCGGATCATGGAGGTGCCGTCGGTGCGCGGTTACCGGGTGGCCAACGCCATCCAGGCCGTGACCAAGGACGTGCGGGAGGAGGTGGTGCCGCTGCTGACGGCGGCCATCATGCGGTTCCGCCGGATCGTCGGCCGGGCCACCGTCGCGGGGCTGCTGATCGGCATCCTGCTGCTGGCCCTGTTCGTCGGTTTCGCCCTGGGCGAGCCGTCGGGCCTTCTGGATTTCTCGGAGCCCTGGCCTTGGCTCGCCATCGCGGCGGTGGTGCTTGTGGTGCTGGCGACAAGGCTTATCGCGGCCCGGATCGCCCGGCGCCGGATCGCCCGCAACCTGCCGGAGACGATGGGCGCCTTCGGCCTGCGCGTGCGGGACGCCTTCATCGCCGCGACCGGGTTCCCGGCACTGTTCCGGCGCAAACCGATCGGCTGGTCGGCGGGCATGGAGAAGCGGCTGAAGAGCCTGCGCGACGATGTCTCGTCCGAAATCCGGCGGCTGAACGACCGCTGGGCCACGCCGGGGGCCGGCGGCGCCACGGTCGGCATGGGGCCGGCCCGGCCCGCCCCGCAGACGGCACCCGTGGCGGATGCGCGCCCCCCGGTCACCGGAACCTCCGCCATCGCGGGACCGGCACCCATCGCGGCGGAGCCGGTGGAGCCGGGCATCCCGATGCGGGAGGCGGCGGCGCAGGACCGGCCGCAGCGCGAGGGCACGCCCAGGGACGGTACCGGGCGGGATGCGGCGGCGGAATGATCGGCCGCGCGCCGTCTGCGCCCTTTCCTCCACACCGTCATTCCCGCGAAAGCGGGAATGACGGGTTTGGGGTTGCTCTTCTATATCCTGAACCAGAGAATCCACAGCGCCACGGCGAGGGCGCCGAACAGAGCCGCCCCGACATAGGTGGCGAAGGGCACCGGCACCTTGTCACCCGCCCTGGCGGCCGGCCGCGCCGGGCCGAAGGGCGCCTTCGCCGCCGGGGTGGCGGGCGGCTGCTTGGTACCGTTGACGGCGCCGCCGGCGGGCTTGGCCTTGCGTGGCTCCTTTCGCGACTGGGGCTCCCCCCGGCGGGCGGCGGCGGCGCGCTCCGTGCCTGCGATGACCGTCGGCTTCGGCCGGCCGCCCTTGCCACCGTGCGGATCGTGTAGCTCGATCAGGTGCCAGTCATAGTCGGACAGGACGTCGGCGCTCTGGAAATCGATCTGGATCAGGCGGACATAGCCGCCGCCGTGCTCCGCCACGGCGGAGCGGAACTCGATCCGCCCCCTGTCGAGGTCGTCCAGGAGCGCCAGCGTCTCCCACTTCCGGCCCTTGGGCTTCTGCACCGCGTATTTGCGCAACGGGTTGGGGGCGGAGACGTCGGCCACGATCGGCTGCCTTCCTTCCTATTCCCCGGTCTGAAGCAGTTTGCCCACGGTCCGGGCGTGGCGGAAAGCCCGCAGGAAGTATAGGGCCGCCAAAGCGCCGTAGACCAGATTGAGGCCCAGCGCCATGGCGAGGTTCGTCCAGTCCAGCCCATTGCCGAACACCACCCCGCGCATGCCCTCGAACACGTAGGTGGGCGGCAGGATGCGGGAGATCGGCTCGATCCAGTCGGGCAGGGACGCGACCGGATAGTAGACCGCCGACAAGGGCGCCAGGATGAACACCGCCATCCAGGCGAAGCTTTCCGCTCCCATTCCGTGGCGCAGCAGCAGTCCGGAGGTCAGCATGCCCACGATCACGCCGGTCAGCACGAGGTTGAGGAAGAAGGCCGCCAAGGGCAGCCCGATCATCACGAACAGGTTGAAACCGAATAGCGGGATGGCGAGCAGCACCGGCAGCGACAGGCCGATCAGGGTGCGGATCAGCGCCATCACGATCAGCGAGGCCACCCATTCCTGCGGCCGCAGCGGGCTGACGAACAGGTTGCCCAGGTTACGGCTCCACATCTCCTCCAGGAAGGTGACGGACATGCCGATCTGGCTGCGGGCCAGGATGTCCCAGAGCAGAACGCCCGCCACCAGAACGCCGGCCGCCTGCGCGATCCAGGAGCTGTTGGTGGCGAGGAACTGGGAGAGGAACCCCCAGATCAGGAGCTGCACGGTCGGCCAGTAGGCCATCTCCAGCGCGCGCGGCCAGGAGCCGCGCAGCAGATACCAGTGGCGCAGCACCATGGCGCCAATGCGGCGCGGCGCCGACGGGGCGCGGGGCGCCTGGATCGCGAACCCGACCCCCGCTTCGGCCCGGGAGGGCTGGGGAATGGGGCCGGCGGCGTTGTCGGGGGGTGTCATGGCCGGTCACTTAGACCGGAGCGGGGCCGAAGGCAAGTGACGGGGCGCACCGCCGCGTGCCGCGCTACTCCGCAGCCGCCAGTTCCGACCGACGGTCGCGGGCGATGTCGAGGAAGACCTCCTCCATGTTCGCCCGGCCGTAGCGCTCGAGCAGGCTGGCGGGGGAGCCCGTGTCCACGATCCGCCCGGCCTTCATCATCACCACGTCGTGGCAGAGCCGCTCAACCTCAGCCATGTTGTGGGAGGCGAGCAGGATCGCCGCCCGCGTGCGGTCGCGGTAACGTTCCAGGTACGTGCGGATCCAGTCGGCCGTGTCGGGGTCGAGCGAGGCCGTCGGCTCGTCCAGGAGCAGCACCTCCGGCTCGTTCAGCAGCGCCTTGGCCAGGGCCACGCGCGTTTTCTGCCCGGCCGAGAGCCCGCCCGTGTGCCGGTTCAGCAGCTTCGTCAGGTCCAGCTCCTCCGCCAGGGCGCGGATGCGGCGGCGTACGCCCGTCAGCCCGTAGAGATGGGCGTAGACGGTCAGGTTCTCCTCCACCGTCAGCCGATGTGGCAGGTCGACATAGGGGCTGGAGAAGTTCATGCGCGGCAGCACCTTGTACCGCTCGCGCAGCATGTCGACGCCCAGCACCTCGATGCTGCCGGCGGTCGGCAGCAGGAGGCCCAGCAGCATTGAGATGGTCGTCGTCTTGCCCGCCCCGTTGCCGCCCAGCAGCGCCACCGTGTGCCCGGGCAGCACCGAAAAGCCGACGCCGTCGACGGCCGTCACGCCATCGAAGCGCTTGGTCAGCCCGGTCACCCGGATGCTGGGTATGGTGTGCGAGATGTCCGACATCCAAGATATATGGCGGCTGAGGGTCCCGATGCCTAGACTGCGTGCGGCCTAGAACGAACGGTTTCGCTGGCCCTTCCATCCCGCCCCCAGAAGATGGCATGACCGAGGCATCCCTTCCCCTTCCGGCCGACGCGGCCCTTGTCCAGGCGACCCAGGCCGGCCGCGTCAACGCCCGGACCCTGATCGCCATCCGCTGGATCGCCGTCGCCGGGCAGCTTCTGACCCTGGTCACGGTCGAGTTCCTGCTGGATTTCGAGCTGCCGATCCTGCATGCGATGGCGGCGGTTCTGGCGTCCGTGGCGCTCAACGTCTACGCGGCCCAGCGCCATGTGCGGCAGCCCTTCCTGGCCGACAAGGACGCCTCGCTCTATCTCGGCTACGACATGCTGCAGCTCACCCTGCTGCTGTTCCTGACGGGCGGGCTGGAGAACCCCTTCGCGGTGCTGTTGCTGGCGCCGTTGACCGTGGCGGCGAGCACGCTGGGCAAGCGGGCGGTGATCGTGCTGGCCGGCATGGCGGTGGCCTGCTTCACCGGCCTCGCGGTGTTCGCCCTGCCCCTGCCCTGGCCGGGGGACACGGGTGTCAGCCTGCCGATCCTCTACAAGCTGGGGATCTGGGCGGCGCTGACGCTGTCGGCCGGGTTCATCGCGGCCTACCTGTATCAGGTGGCGCAGGGTGCGCGGCGCCTGTCCGACGCGCTGACCGCCAGCCAGATGTCGCTGTCGCGGGCGCAGCGGGCCTCGGCCGTGGGCGCCCTGGCCGCCGCCGCCGCGCACGAGCTGGGCAGCCCGCTGGGCACCATCGCGGTGGTGGCGAAGGAGCTGGCCCGCGATATTCCGCCCGACAGCCCGTACGCGGAGGATGTGGCCCTGCTGCAAAGCCAAGCCGCCCGCTGCCGCGACATCCTGGCCGAACTGTCGCGCCGGCCGGGCGAGGCCAGCGGGGGCGAGCCCTTCACCGCTGTGCCGCTGCCCGTGCTGATCGAGACGGCGGCCGGCCCCTACCGGCGGGCGGAGATCGCGCTGGAGATCTCGGCCACCGGCGATCTGGAGGACGGGCTGCCCCTGGTGCGCGAGACGCCGGAGGTGCTGCACGGGCTGGGCAACATCCTCCAGAACGCCATGCAGTTCGCCCGCGCGCGGGTGTCGGTGCGCATCGAATGGACGCCGCCCGGCCTGACCGTGACGGTCAGCGACGACGGCCAGGGCTTCCCCGTCAGCCTGCTGGCCCGCCTGGGCGAGCCGTATGTGTCCGGGCGGCAGGCGGCGGCGCGGGACGCCGGCGGCAACATGGGCCTGGGGCTGTTCATCGCCCAGACCCTGCTGGAGCGGTCGGGGGCCGATGTGTCGTACGGGAATACCCGGCATGGTGGCGCCAAGGTTGCCGTACGCTGGAAGAATCCCACATTTACGGCGTAGAACAGTTCGAAAATCAGGGATTCCTCATGCGGGAGGCGTCCGATGCCGACGATGGAAGCGATGAGCCCGAGCATGACCGACGCACACGACGCGAACGACCAGGTCAAACTGACCTTCAGCGGCGACGCGTCGCGCAGCCTGCTGATCGTGGATGACGACGCCCCGTTCCGCACCCGCCTCGCCCGCGCGATGGAGCGGCGCGGTTTCGAGGTGGTGGCGGTGGACAGCGTCAATCTGGGCGTCGAGGTCGCGCACGAGAGCGCGCCACGCTACGCCGTCGTCGATCTGCGCCTCACCGACGGGTCGGGCCTGGACGTGGTGAAGGCTTTGCGCGACGCGCGGCCGGACGCCCGCATCGTCATGCTGACCGGCTACGGCAACATCGCCACCGCCGTCGCCGCCGTGAAGTTCGGCGCCGTCGATTACCTGCCGAAGCCGTCGGACGCCGACGCGGTCGAGGCCGCATTGCTGGCCGACGGCCCCCTGCCCCCGCCGCCGGAGACCCCGATG
>JAJUIU010000136.1 GCA_029267445.1 Rhodospirillaceae bacterium | reverse complement strand
TCCTCCTCGAACACCACCACCAGATCGACGTCGGCGAGCGAGGCCAGCACGGTGGAGCGCGCGGCCTCCCCCTGGACAGGGCGGCTTTCCCCCTTCAGGCGCTTTACCGAGGCGTCGCTGTTCAGCCCGACGATCAGCCGGTCGCAGGCCGCCCGCGCCTGCCGCAGAAGGGAGACGTGGCCCGGATGCAGCAGGTCGAAGCAGCCGTTGGTGAAGCCGATGGTCTGTCCCCGTGTCCGCCAGCGGGCGATGCGCTCCAGCGCCGCTTCCAGCCCGACGACCTTGGCCTCCGTCTGCTCCCAGTCCTGGCGGTGGATGGCGGCGCGCAGCTCGTCGGGCCGCACGGTCGCGGTGCCGACCTTGCCGACGACGATCCCCGCAGCGACGTTCGCCAGCCGCGCCGCCATGACCAGGTCCGCACCCGCCGCCATGGCGCCGGCCAGGGCGGCCATGACGGTATCGCCGGCGCCGGACACGTCGTAGACCTCGCGCGCCTCGGCCTTCAGATGCGTGACGGCGAGGCCACCGTCGCGCCCCGTGACGACCGACAGCCCGTCCTCGCTGCGGGTCGCGACGATGGAGGGGATGCCGGTCGCGTCGATCACGCGCTCGCAGGCGGCCTCCACCTCCCGGTCGGATTTGACGGAAAGGCCGCTCGCCTCGGCCAGCTCCTTGCGGTTGGGCGTGATCAGCGTCGCCCCGGCGTAGCGGGCCCAGTCCCGGCCCTTGGGGTCGACCAGCACCGGCCGCCCCAGCGCCCGCGCCGCCGCGATCAGCCGGCGCAGCACGTCCGGTGCCAGCACGCCCTTGTCGTAGTCGGACAACACCAGCACCGCGCAGTCCTTCATCAGCCGCTCGGCGGCGCGGACCAGCCGGTCGGCGGCGATGGTGGAGATCGGCCCCACCGTCTCCCGGTCCACCCGCAGCAGGTGCTGCGCGCCGGCCAGGAAGCGGGTCTTCACGCTGGTCTCCCGCCCCGGTTCGCGGATCAGGTCGACCACGCCGCCCAGCTGGTCGCCCGCCAGCCGCAGCAGCTCCGACCCGGCCGGATCGTCGCCGACGACGGACAGCAGGCTGACGCGGGCGCCAAGGGCCACCAGATTGCAGGCGACGTTGCCGGCCCCGCCCAGCATCGCCGCCTCGCGGGTGGCCCGCAGCACGGGGATCGGCGCCTCGGGCGAGACGCGCTCGACGGCGCCATAGGTATAGCGGTCCAGCATGACGTCGCCGATCACCAGCACGCTGGCGCCGGGCAGACTGTCGATCAGGGCGGTCAGGTCGCTCACCGGGTTTCAGGCCATGGTTGGGGACGCCGATCCCCGTTGATACCACGCCATGCGCCGCCCGGAAGGGGCATTTCCCGCCGGTTCTCCGGCTCAGCGCAACGCGCAGTGGATCAGGTAGGCGGCGAAGTCGGCCGTCTTCGGCTTGATCGGCGCCCGCTCCTCCTCCCCAGCCATGACGCGGGAGACGAGGATATGGTTCTGCAGGTTGGTCGGGCTGACCTTGAAGATCCCCTTCGTCCCTTTGATGCGGGGATAGTAGGTGGGATCGACCATCTTCTCCTTGCGGGCGGCGCGCTCGATGGCGGCGGCCTCGTCCAGGTCGATGCCGTCCTGCTTCCTGACAAGCGTCCAGTCCGTCTCCCCGGCCCAGCCGCGCCCGATGACGTCCTCCACCGGCTCGTCGGTCACGGCCAGCTTGAAGATGTGCTTGCTCAGCCCGACGTCGGAGGCCCAGTCGCTCAGCCTGGCGCTGCGCGCCACGAAAATCGTCGCCATGTCGCGATCCCACGGTTCCCGCCGCCATACCGGCTGGCGCTTGCCGGACGATAATGGCCGCGGGCGCCGCGCCCGCAAGACCTTTCCGGCATGGCTCAGGCGCCGACGATGAACCAGTCGGCGACGACGGCGCCCGGGGCGACGCCGGCCAGGGTGAAGCTGACGCCGGTGGACAGGGTGACCAGCGCCTCCCCGCCTGGGGCGGTGCCGACGGTCCAGGTCACCCCGGTCGCGATCTGGATGCGGTCGCCCTCGGCGGCGCTGAAGTCGCCGACGCGGTCGGCCCCGCCATTGGCCCGGAACACGAAGACGTCGGCCCCGGCCCCGCCGAACAGCGTGTCGTTGCCGAGGTCGCCCGACAGCGTGTCGGCGCCGGCGCCGCCGTAGAGCACATCCTCGTTCTGGCCGCCGAACACGCCATCGTCGCCGTCGTCGCCGTAAACGGTATCGTTGCCGATGTTGCCGTTCACATGCGGGTCGTTGCCGATCCCGCCATAGACCAGATCGTTGTCGCGCCCGCCGCGCACCCAGAGATCGTCGCCGTCGCCGCCATGCACCGTGTCGGCGCCGGTGTTGCCGTTCACATCGTCGGCCCCCGGACCGCCGTCGATCCAGTCGTCATTCTCCAGCCCCCGCACGCTGTCATTGCCGGCGCCGCCGTAGATCGCGTCGTCGCCGGCGTCGCCGTCCAGCCAATCGTTGCCGCCCTCGCCCCGGATCAGGTCGTTGCCGCCGCCCCCGAGGACGGTCTCGTCGCCGCCACCGGTGGTGATCGTGTCGCCGGCGGCGCCGCCCGTCACGGTGTCGAAGCCGGACGCCAGGACCTGGACGCCGCCATCGTCGAGGGTGAGCCGGTTGGCGCGTCCGGCCACGGCCGCGACGTTCAGCGTCACCTCGGACCGCGGGACGGCGACCGAGGTGAGCGACGGGCTGAACGCGCCGGACCCAGGGAAGGTCTCCATCTCGTGAATGACGAAGACATGAGCTGTCGGCGTCAGCGCCCCGAGCGCGCGGACGCCGTCCGTGAACTCCACCAGGTCGATCGTGTCGAGAACGGCGCCGCTGTTGCTGGCGGGATCCTGGATCGCGATGCGCGTGCCACCACCGAACACACCGACCCGCGCGGCGGCGGACCCGAAGCCAAAGACCGCCGTGTCCACGCCCGCGCCGCCAATCAGCAGGTCCGTGCCGCCGCCGCCGATCAAGCGGTCGTCGCCATCCCCGCCGACAAGGGTGTCGGGCTGTTCGCCGCCGGTCAGCGTATTGGCTCCACCGTTGCCGATCAGCCAGACCTGCGACTGCGGCGAGGCACCACGCGCGTTCTCCACATTCTCGGGGAGCGTCAAGGGATCGCGGGAAGGTGCGATCAGGGTGTCCGACCCCTCGCCCGGTAACTCCTCGATCGTGGCCCGGGATGCGTTCTCCATGATGTAGGTGTCGTCGCCCGGTCCCCCGGCGAGGATGGTGGTCGAGGACCGGGAGATCAGCGTGTCGTTCCCCGCCCCGCCCTCCAGCCGCAACGTCCTGTCCGTGAAGACCGCGCCGGCGATGCGGTCGTCGAACGGCGTGCCGATCACACCCTCGACGTTGGCCGTGGCCTGCACGCGCCGCTCACCGTCGATTGAGAGCTCGATGCTGCCGGTGAAGGCGCCGGTCGGTCGGATCAGATCGATATCGGCACGCACGCCGTAGCGGCTGAGATCGACCACGTCGTACCCGTCGCCGCCGCTGTAGAGTTCGGTCTCGGCCGTTCCGACCAGGCGGTCGTCGCCGGAATAGCCGTAAAGGCGGTCGCGACCGCCGCCGCCGACGATGATGTCGGCGTGGCTGGTGCCGATGATGTGCTCGCCGGCGGCGCCGCCGGTGAAGGTGAAGGTCCAGGTCGCCCGGTCGAGCGTGAAGCTGATCCCGTCGTTCCGCTCCGCCTCGTCGCTGCCGTAGAGGGAGCGGATGGCCGCGATATCGCCCGGCCCGACGGTGGTCGGCGTCGGCGTGACGCGGGTGCCGCTCATCACCGTGTAGCCGGTGTTGTCGAGCGCCGGGTTGAGCGGCGGCCGCGCCTCGAAGGGATGCAATAGGCCCAGGCTGTGGCCGATCTCGTGCAGCAGGACGAAGAAGCCGTCCGTGCCCTGGTTCATGGAGGCCGGGTTCGCGCCGTAGACCTCCAGGCTCATCATCAGGATGCCGGACGGGCTCGCCAGGTACTCGTTCGCCCAGGGCAAGGTGGCGTAACCAGCGACATTGGCGCGCCCGACGCTCGCCATGTGGTGGATGCCGAGTTGCACCATGCCGCCGACCGACGCCGGCACCTCCACGAAGGTCACGCCCGAGACCCGGGCCCATTCGTCGAACGCCCTCCGCGCGGCTTCCCGCTGCGCATCTGCGAAGGGCTGGAACTGGGGGTATTCGCCCCCTGTCGGCGGCGCCTCCAGGAAGCTGAAGGTGACGACGACGGGCACACCCCGGACGGCCGCCCAGGAGACGCCGTTCGCGGTCATGGCGGCCACGGGGTCGTCGGTGAAGGTCGTGGCCGATGCCGGCCCGTTCCCGCCGGGGGCGAGGCTCGCCTCATGGAACCGGCCGCAAAGTGGACAGGCCCCCGCCGCCGGCGGCGGGTCGCGCATGTCCTCCGCCAATGTGGCGGGAATGGACTGGCCAAGATACTCACGCGGCTGCTGCCACCGATCGAACGGCATGCGTCTCCTTCCCTCCGCAGGGACCCGTCCGTGACGCCACCAGACTTACGACACGAAACGTTGTCCAACCGTTAATCCGATGTCCAATTCGGACATATCGGACCAAGCACGCGGCGTGCCAGTGCCGGGCGGATCGGGGGCGGCCCGTGACGGATTCCGGACATCCGGCCCCGCTATCCCCACTATCCACAGCGCGGCCTCGCTTTCCGGGCTAGCCCCGCCGGGGTATGCTGGCGCGATTCCGTTTGTGGACCGCGCCCATGTCGTGCCTTCGTCGCCTCGGCCTCCTGACGCTCCTCCTCGCCGCAGCCCTGGTTCCCGCCGGCCCCGCCGCTGCGTTCCGGCTGGTGCCGATCGAGATGGAGTTCGCGCCCGCCGGGCGCGAGGCGACGCAGACCTTCAGCGCCAGCAACGACAGCGCCGTGCCGGTCGCCGTGGAGGTGACGATCAAGGCCAGGGCGATGAACGAGTCGGGCCAGGACGTCCTGCAGGACGCCTTCGACGACTGGGTCGTGTTCCCAGAGCAGCTGATCCTCCAGCCGGGGGAGACGCAGACGATCCGGGTGCAGTGGATCGGCGACGCCGCCCCGCCCCGCGAGCTGCCCTTCCGCCTTGTCGCCGAACAGGTCCCGGTGGATATCGGCCGGCCGCCGGCCCAGGGCGGGCAGGTGCGGCTGCTGGTCACCTATGTCGCCTCCCTCTACGTCGTGCCGGAGGGGGCGCGGCCAGACGTCAAGATCGTTTCGGCCGGACCGGTCACGGCACCGAACGGACAGGCGGCGCTCGAGGTCGTCGCCCGCAACGACGGCACGCGGCATCGGATCCTGAAGGATGCCAGCCTCGGCATCGCCGCCGGCGGCAAGACCCTGACCCTGCCGGCGGAGGCGCTGGAGGGCTTCGCCGGGGAGAACATCCTGGCGGGCGCCACCCGCCGGTTCCTGCTGCCCTGGCCGGCGGGCCTGCCGGTCGGGCCGGTGACCGTCGATCTGAGCCTGCCGACCTCGTGACGGACGGCGCGGCGGCCCCACGTCCCCCGACCACCCGACGGCGCGCCTCGCGGACCGGGGCGGCCGTGACGGCCCTCCTGGCCCTTGCCGTCGCGACGGGTCCGCCCGACGCGGGCCGCGCGGATGAC
>JAJUIU010000168.1 GCA_029267445.1 Rhodospirillaceae bacterium | reverse complement strand
CCATCGGCGGCGACGTGCCGCGCGCGGCCGTGACCGGCACCAGCCGGGGCGGCTTCGGCGGCACCGGGCGCGGTTTCGCCGGCGGCGGCGGCTGACCCCCCATGCGCCGCCTCAGCGTTCCGCCACGCCAGGACTGGCGCGCCAAAGTGGAGGCGCTGGGCTTCGACTTCCACAGCCCCGGCGGCGAACGGTATTGGGACGAGACCGGCGTTTGGCAGTTCACGGCCGAGGAGATCGACCTGCTGGACGACACGGCGGTGGACCTCCACCGCCTGTGTCTGGAGGCGGTGGGCCATGTCGTCGACCAGGGGCGCTGGGACGAGCTGGGCATCCCACCCGGCTGGGCGCCCCTGATCCGGCGGAGCTGGCAGGCGCGGGAGACGACGGAGCGGGCGCTCTATGGCCGGCTGGACATCGCCTGGGACGGCGAGGGTCCGCCCAAGCTGCTGGAATACAACGCGGACACGCCGACGGCCCTGTTCGAGGCGTCGGTGGTGCAGTGGCACTGGCTGGAGGAGGCCTGCCCCGGCTGCGACCAGTTCAACGGGCTGCACGAGGCGCTGGCGGCGCGGCTGACGGAGATCGCGGGCGACCTCCCCGACGGCCGCCTGCACCTGACCAGCATGGTCCCGCACGCCGAGGACGAGGGCACGGTGCGGTACCTGGAGGCGGTGGCGCTGGAGGCCGGGCTTTCGGCCAAGTTGGTGGCCCTGGCGGACATCGGCTGGAACGGCGCGATGGGCTTCGTCGACGCGGAGGACCAGCCGATCCGGGCGCTGTTCAAGCTGTATCCCTGGGAATGGCTGCTGCGGGACGAGTTCGGACCGGCCCTGATGGACGAGGTGGCGGCGGGACGCATCCGCCTGATCGAGCCGGCCTGGAAGATGCTGCTGGCGAACAAGGGCCTGCTGGCGATCCTGTGGGAGCTGTTCCCCGAGCACCCCAACCTGCTGGAGGCGCACCTGGACCGGCGCCGATTCCCGCCCGGCAGCACGGTGGCGGCGAAACCGCTGCTCGGCCGGGAGGGGGCCAACGTCTCCATCGCCATCCTGGGCGAGGACGGGAACCCGCTGGGCGCGCCGCTGGCGCATCTGGAGGGGCCGTACGGGGCGGAGGGCTGGATCTACCAGCGCTACACCCAGCTGCCCGCCGCCGGACCGGACAGCCACGCCGTGTTCGGCCTGTGGATGGTGGGCGACGCATGCAAGGGCATGGGCATCCGGGAGGACCAGGGCCTCGTCACCCGCGACACCGCCCGGTTCGTGCCGCACTGGTTCAAGTAGGGGTCGGGCCCCTTTCCTTCAGGTCTGACCACGCGACACGGCCTTCAGTCGTCGAGACGCTCGAGGATCTGCCGGGCGTGGTTCACGCGGCCGAAGAAGACCGCGAGGATCGTGACGACGCCGGCCTCTTCATCGATCTCGAAGTAGAAGACGAAGTTGGCGTGGCTGACCATGCGCAGGCCGGGCCGAATATGGGACTGCTCCGTTCCCCGGTGAGGGGCTTCCCGGAACGTCCGCATATAGGCCAAGGCCTCGTCGATGCGTTCGGCGGCCCGCGCCTGCGCGGACTCGAGCACCTCCCCCAGGAGAGCCTGGTAGCTCTCGACCAGGTGGCTGTCGATGATGTCGAAGTCACGCTTTGTGGCGGCAGCCCGCCGCACCCTATAAGGCCGCACGGCCGCTCCGTTTCGCCGCCAGCGTCGCCCGGATATCGGCCTCGCCGTCGTCCAGATCGATGAATGGTCCCTTTCGGCGGTCGTCGATCAACGTCCTCAGGGCCTCGAGCTCCACATCCCGCCGCTCGCGTTCCTCGCGCAGCAGTTCGATCCCGTGCTGCACCACGGCGCTGACGCTCGGGAACTTGCCGGCGTCGACCAGGCTGCGCGCGTACCGATCCTGTTCGTCGGAAAGGGAGACGGATGTCTTGACGGTCATGGTAGTCCTCCGGAATGCAGGATACTACCGGGTCATACCGGCGGGCAAGGCGCACGTGACGATCCCGGGCTGTCAAAACCCAGGGGTTCCGCATCGGGGATGAGGAACCGGGGCCCCTCACCCCCCTCGCTCCGCTCGGGACCCTCTCCCGCAGGGGGAGAGGGGGAACCCGGACCGACACGGTTCTGACGCGGCACCCCAGCTCCGAAAGGACAGGGCCCGGTCCCAATTAAACCCTCTCCCCCTGCGGGAGAGGGTGGTGAGGCGAAGCCGAACCGGGTGAGGGGTG
>JAJUIU010000103.1 GCA_029267445.1 Rhodospirillaceae bacterium | reverse complement strand
CACGGCCGCCCTGATCCTGGTGCTCGGCTCGGCCGGGGCCGCCCTCGCGCTGAAGGACACGGCCGACACGGCGGACGCCTGCGGTCCCTTGACGGGCGGCGGCCCCGACCGGACCGCCGCCCTGCAGGCGGCGCTGGACAAGGCCGGGCCGGGCGGTGCGGTTGAGCTTGCCCCCTGCCCGACGGGGCAGGCGCACCGGGTGGCGGGCACGCTGACCCTGGCGAACCGGGCCCTGGTCGGCCCGCGCGGCGGCAAGGCCGCCATCCTGTGCGACCAGACGGGGGAATCCGACTGCCTCGTGCTGGAGGGCAGCACCGGCGGTGCGCCGAAGACGGAGATCGGATCGCAGCTCCGCGACCTGCTGCTGGTCGGCGCCGGCAGGGGGCGCGACCTCGTCCGCATCGTGCGCGGCGACCACATCCGCCTGGACGGGCTGATGCTTCAGAACGCGGGCCGCCACTGCATCCGGGTGGAGCCGCGCCGCAGCCACGACTGGGTGGAGAACCTGCTGATCCTGTCGGTCAAGTGCGAGGCGGCCAAGGGGTCCGGCCTCCATTCCCTGATCCAGGGCGACGGCAACCAGATCTTCCAGAACGAGGTCGTGCTGATCGGGTTCGAGACGCGGGGCGTGGGCGGGCACGCCATCCACATCGAGAACCGCTCCACCGTCGGCGGCGGTGACGCCAAGCAGTCCAAATGGCGGATCGTCGGCAGCGAACTGGCGGTCCACGACGGCAGCGGCGTCGATGACATCGTGATGCTGGAGGCTCACGGAGCCGGCCTGGTCGAATGGATCGACATCGACGGCAGCACGATCGAACGGCTGGGCAAGGGCAAGGCCCCCGGCCGCTGCGTCGGCCACCGCCTGTCGGACGGCGGGCGGATCGCCGCCCTGTCGATCCGGGGCACCATCTGCTACGGCGCCGACGGCGGGCTGGTGGACGTGGCGGGGCTTGCCCCGTCCGGCCTGCTGGTGCAGCAGAGCACCGGGCTGCCGGACGGCGGCGTGCCCATGCTGGTGCCGTCCGTCGCCACCAGCTTCGGCAGGACGCCGGCGCTGACCGCAGGGGGCCGGGCAACCCTGTTCACGGCGGAACCGTCGCGGGCGTATCTGGTGACCATCGCCCGCGACGGTGACGACGGGAAAGGAAGCGACGGGGCCGCCTTCATGGTCTGGGGCTGCCGGACGGCCCATCCGCTGCACCCCGCCGACGGGGTCGCCCTGTCGGCCACCGGCGGCGACGGCTGCGGCATCGAACTGGCCCACCGGGACGGGCCGGCCGGCCGGTTCAGCTGGTCGGCGCTGCGGCTCTAGGCTGCGGCGATGCTGGCATCCGCTGGCCCGGCGGGGCCGAAGAAGTCGCGGTAGAGGGCGGTCACCGCCGCCTCCCCGAACTGGGTGGCGAAGGCCCGGGCCGCCGCCTGCGACATCGCGGCGTTGAGACCGGGGTCGGCGACGCGGGCCATGGCGTCGGGGAAGTCCGCCATCCGCTCCGCCACCACGCAGTCGCGCCCATCGACAAGGTCGAAGCCTTCGAACGCGCAGGGCGTGCCCACCACTGGCAGTCCGGCCGCCAGCGCGTCCACCACCTTCAGCTTGAGGCCGGACCCATAGGGAAGCGGCGCCACCATCGCCGTGGCCGTGGCGAAGACGCGGCCGAGGTCCGGCACGAAGTCCGCGAACCGCACCCGGTCGCCGAACGGCGCCGCCGCCGCGCGCAGGCCGTCCCCCGCCCCCCGGCCGACGACGGTCAGCCGCGCGTCCGGCATCGCGCGCAGTACCCCCGCCATGGCTTCACGCAGGAACAGGCCCAGGGCGTAGCCATTGGCCGGATAGGCGAAGTTGCCCAGGAAGATGAACTCCGGTGCCGTCCCCGGCCGCCGCTCGGGCCGGCCTGCCGCCGGGCGGGCCAGCAGCGGCGGCATGCCATGCACGTTCCCGGCACCCGTGTCCGCCGCCAGATGCGCCGCCTCCCGCCGGTTGATCAGCAGCACCGTGTCGGCCAGCCGGACCGACGCCCGCTCCCGCTTCTCCAGCAGTGCGGCCTCCATCCGCAGCAGCGGCTTCTGCAGCCCCTCCGGTCCGGCCAGGCGCCGCAGGCGGGCGGGCAGGAACCGGCCGAAGGTGCCGACCGCGTCGATCGGCGCGTCGGGATGCGCCGCCATCGTCTCCAGCAGGCGGCGATAGCGGACGGAGTAGAGGTCGTCCAGATACAGCACCGTGCGCCACGGCCGCGCCTCCGGCGGCGGCAGGTAGTCCATCACCCGCAACGTGTCGGCCACGACCAGGGCGGTGCCCGGCTCCGCCAGCAGGGCGCGCACCCGCGCCCGCGCCCGCTTGTCCAGCAGCAACCGCTCCTGCAGCGACCGGCGTCGCAGCAGCAGGCTGTCCACCGCCACGCCGGGCAGGCGCGGCAGGGCAGACCCCAGCGGCACCACCTCCACCCGGAAATCCACCGGCGGCAGGGTGGCCGGATCGTCGTTGCCGATCAGGATGTAGCGGACGTTCGCCGCCCCGTATTCGGCGCAGAGGTGCCGGACGACGCCGGACATTACCACCTTGCGCCCGATGTCCGCCGGCAGCGGGAAGCTGGTGCTGACGATGGTCACCTTCGGCACGTTCCGGATCGGCCCGCTCATCGGCCGCTCCGGTAGTATTTCAGGTTGGCGCCGTAATAGATGCCGCTGTCGCCGTAGCCGTATTCGGCGTGGCGGGCGGGATCGAGCTGGGTGATGACGGTGCCGCCCACCCGCGCGCGGGTCAGCGACAGGGCGCGCAGCCCCTCCCGCGCCTTCTCGCGCGAGGTCTTGGCCCAGCGGATGACGTAGAGCGTCACGTCCGTGAGGGAGGCGATCAGGGCCGCGTCGGCGAAGCACAGCACCGGCGGGCTGTCGATCACCACCATGTCGAACTCGCGCGAGAGGTTGATCAGCAGCGTGTTGATCTGGGTGGCGTTCAGCGGCACCGCCTCCCCCAGCCCGTCGGACGTCACCACCAGCTTGGCGAGGCCGGTGTCCGGCTCCTCGTAGTAGTGCCCGGTCAGGCCCGCCGCGATCACCAGGGTCATGGCGTCCTGCTGCGGCACGGTGGCGGCATCGACATGCCGCCGGTTCGTCTGCCGCAGGTCGAGGTCGACGCAGATCGCCTTCTGCCCGGCCATGGCCGCCTGCCGGGCGAGCGACAGGGCGACCATGGTCTTGCCCTCGTTCGGCAGGGCGGATGTCACCAGCACGGTGCGCGGCGGCTGGCCGTTCTGCCCGAGATAGCCGACATTGATGTAGAGGTTCCGGATCGCCTCGGCGGCGGTGGAGCGGGGCTCGCGGGTCATCACGGCCTCCGGCGCCTTGCGCAGGGGCTTCGCCGTGACGCGCGGCACCATGGCCAGCGTCGGATAGCCAGTCAGGGCCTGCGCCTCGGACGAGCTGCGCACGCCCGCGTCCAGGTTCTCGCGCAGCAGGGCCGCCAGCACGCCCAGGCAGGCCCCGATCACCCCGGCCAGCAGGTAGAGCAGCGGCTTGTTGGGGCCGGCGGGCTCGATCGGGGCTACGGCCGGGCTCGCCACCGTCATGCGCACGTCGCCCGCGTGGGCGATGCGCAGGGCCCGCATCCCCTCTGCCAGGAAGGTGTTGTAGCTTTCCCTGGCGCTTTCCGCGTCGCGGCGCAGCAGGTTCAGGTCCGGGTTGCT
Source organism: Rhodospirillaceae bacterium (assembly GCA_029267445.1). Taxonomy (GTDB): domain Bacteria; phylum Pseudomonadota; class Alphaproteobacteria; order Azospirillales; family Azospirillaceae; genus JAJUIU01. The sequence goes on along the minus strand of JAJUIU010000103.1, from coordinate 8,608 downwards.
GGCGAGCTGCTGGTTCAGGTTCTCCTCCAGCTGCCGCTTTTCGGCCAGCAGCGCCGCCTCGCGCCGCTTGGCGACGGCCACGTCGTTGGAAAGGCGCTCGGCCACCCGGCGGATTTCCTCCCGGATGCTGGTCCGGGCGGAGTTCAGCTCCGACCGCGCCGCCTGCATCATCGGATGCTTCTCGCCGATCTGGGTGGACAGGTCGGCCACCCGGCGCTCCGCCTCCGCCTCCTTCACGCGCAGCTCGCGCACGGTCTCGCTGTCCAGGACCTCGGAAAGCTGGGCCGCACCGATCCGGCCCACATCGCGGTCCAGCAGCTCGCCCACACGCACGAGCTGGGCCTCGGCACCGGCCCTGGCCTCGCTCACGTCGATCAGGGTGACGGTCAGACCGGACAGCTGCTCCGCCAGGATCTGGTTGTGGGCGCCCTCGAACAGGCCCAGCTCGCGCCGCTTCTCCTCCAGCCGGCGCTCGGCGCTTTCGAAGGCGGTGCGCAGGTCGGCGGCCTGCGCCTCGAAGTTCTCCCGCTCCCGCGCGACCTGTTCGTCCCGCGCCTCCTCCACCTTCTCCAGCGCGCGGTCGGCCATGGCGGACGCGATCCGGGCGGACAGGGCCGGATCGGCGGTGGTCACGTTGACGACGACCGTGTGGGTGCCGCGCGGGTTCTCCACCGCCACCGCCTGCCGCAGTTCCTCCATCACGGCCGCCCGCACGGCGGCGTCCGTCGCCGGCGCCCTGAGGCCCAAGGCACCCTTCAGCCAGGCGACGGCGCGGCCAAGCGCGTCCGTCGGCTCCGCCAGGAACGGGTTCAGCGCCGGCTCGGCCGTGAGGTTCAGCCTGTCCACCAGGACCTCGCGGGTCCGCTCGCTCTGGAGCACCGCGATGGAGTTGCCCACCATCGGCTCCAGCGCGTTGCTGGTCCGCAGGTCGCGGCCCGCCACCTGGATGGTTGAGGGCGGGCCGGAGACGACCAGCATGGTGCTGGAGAGATAGGCGGGCGGCAGCCGCCCGATCAGCAGGGCGCCCAGCGCCAGCACGAGCACGACGGCACCGGCGATGTACAGCCGACGGCGCCAAAGCATCTGGAGCAGACCGCGGATGGTGACGGTGCCGGGCTCTCCGGCGGCCAGGCTGGATTCCATCTGTGCTTCCCTCATCAAAACGCGGCCTTCATGAAAACGCGGCCTTGCCGAGCGGGGGCGGCCGGACCTGCTGGAACAGGGGTGCGCCGTCCCCGGCGCGGGCCGGCGCCGCGACCGCGCGCGCAGGACGCCCGGCCGCCGCCAGGGCGAACACCACCATGGGCAGCAGGAAGTAGGGCTGGTCCCGGTAGCCGGAGATCAGCGCCTGCATGAACAGCAGCGGGATCGAGAGCAGCAGCAGACCCCGCCCGGTGACGGAGTTGCGCAGGCCGGGGATGACGTTGCGGAACAGGGGGTAATAGAAGGCGAGCAGGCCCAGCAGCCCCCCTTCCGCCATCAGCCGGATCGTCCAGCTGTCGATGCCCTTGCGGACATCGTCCCCGCGCCAGGACCAGTCCGCCATGCGGTCGACATAGGGTTCGAAGAAGGCGGGGTCGGAGACGCGGCCCAGCCCGGCGCCCAGCACCGGGTGCTCGACGAAGATATCCAGGCCGGCCATGATCTTCTCCAGCCTGTAGGTGGTCGAGGCCTGGGCATCGTTGCGCTGCAGCCGGGCGGCGTAGAGCTGCAGGAACACCGCCCCCAGCACCGCCGCGATCACCGACAGTGCCGCCAGCCGGCGCAGGAAGGCGACGGCGTTGCCACTGCGGACGAGGTCCACCAGCAGCAGGATGACGGGCAGCAGCAGCATCGCCGACGACCGGGTCGCCAGCAGGCCGACGGACAGCAGCCCAAGCATGGGCAGCCCGCGCAGCGGCCGGGGAAGCAGGCTGTCGGCCCGGCCCCGCTCGCCATAGACCAGCGCCACCGCCGGGATCAGCAGGATCGCCAGCAGCGCGGCCTCCGGCATGAAGCCGACCCCGCGCCCCTTGGGGGCGACCAGGGCGAAGTTGCTGTTGTTGGTGAAGGACAGCTCGAACCCCAGGAAGGTCGAGGTGCCGAACTGCAGGATGGCGACGGCGGCCGACACGGCGGCACCGGCGGCATAGCCGGACAGGAACCAGCGGATCTGGCCGGCGTCCGACACGCCCTGTCCCAGGATCAGCCCGAAGACGAGGCCGAACAGCAGGATCGGCATCGCCTGCAGCAGGAAATAGAGGAAGGAATAGCCGGGCACCGGGCTGAACAGGCTGGACAGCGCCAGTGCTGCGATCCCCAGCAGCATCCAGACCAGCACCCGCGTGCTGAGCGCCGGCCGGGTCGCCAGCGCCATCAGCAGATACAGGCCCGCGGCCGGCAGGATCGGCTGCACCGCCACCGGCCCGGCCGAGAACAGGGCGATCCCGGACAGGAACAGGCAGGCACCGATCAGGCCGCTCAATGGTCGCAGCATCGCCGTCTCCCGCGGGCCGGCGCGCGTGGTGTCCCATGGCGCGCCGATCCGGGCGTCCAGGCGGGGCGGCGCCCCGGCTCAGAACGCATTCTTGCCGCCGGCGCAGACCACGACGGTGCGCCAGAGAATGAACAGGTCGAACGAGACCGACCAATTCTCGATGTACTCCAAGTCGTAGCGCACGCGGTTGATGAGCTGGATGGGGATTTCGGTGGGGCCCCGCCACCCATTCACCTGCGCCCATCCGGTGATGCCCGGCTTCATCCGCCACCGAAGGCCGTAGGCTTCCACCACCTCCGGATAGGGGGTGTTCGCCACCTTCGCCTCCAGCGGATGGGGACGCGGCCCGACAAGGGACATGTCGCCGGACAGCACGTTCAGAAGCTGCGGCAGCTCGTCCAGGCTGGTCCGGCGCAGGAACGCGCCCAGCCGCGTCACGCGCGGGTCGTCCCGCCGGGTCAGCTGCGCGCCGCGCACGTCGCCCGACCCGTGGTACATGGTGCGGAACTTGAAGATGCGGAAATGCTGGCCGTTGAAGCCCTGGCGCGGCTGGCGGAAGAACACGGGCCCGGGGCTGTCAAGCTTGACGGCGGCCGCGATGGCCAGCAGCAGCGGCCCGGCCACCAGCAGGGCCAGCGACGCCAATGCCAGATCGAGCCCCCGTTTCATCAGCTCCTGCGTCCAGCCCAGCGGCTTGCGCGACAGCGGGACCAGGCCGACCGGGCAGCGGCTGTCGCGCAGTTCGGGCGGGATCATGAACAGCCGGAGATCGACCGGAAGCGCCTGGAGCTTGCGCACCGTGGGCAGCCAGCGCTCCAGGTCGGAAGGGTCCACCCCGACCACGACCATGGAGACCGGGTGCGTGCGCAGATGCTCCACGAAGCTGTCGGGGTCGTCGTGGAAGACGGCGTTCGTGAAGGGCGGTGCCTCCCCCTTCGGCACCAAGGCGTGGATCTTCCCGGCTTCGGAAAGACGGTCCGGATGGTGCCGGGCGAGCGCCCGAAGCGTCTCCTCCGACCCGGCGACGGCGATCTCCCGCGCAGCCTGCGCGGGCTGCACGAGGCTGGTGGCGAAGGCGGGCGCGGTCAGATGGGCGCCCACCAGCCCCAGGCTGGACAGCAAGGCCCAGAGAAGCAGGCCCGTCTTCTCGTCCGGCCCCGGCAGCGGCAGCGTCCGGCTGAGCTCCATGATGCCGTCGGACGCCTGGATCACGCCGCCGGGCGGGGCCGCCAGCAGCAACAGGAGGAAGCCCGCCCCGATCGCGAGGTTGGCGACACCGACGGCGAGGACGATGCGGAAGCCGTTGGCGACATGCCGCGCCGTGTAGACGCGCAGCATCAGCGCCATCCGTTCGAACAGGAGGGCGGCGATGAGAACCGCGAGTTCGACGGGAGCGGCCGGCTCGGTGCTCAGGAAGTACGGCGACAGGGCGATCAGGCCGGCGGCGAAGACGATCAGGGATCCGCCGATCCGCCGCATGGTCGCCACGGGCACCGACGGTCGTGCCCCCGGTCTGCTGACGACCATCTCCTCCGTGCGCAGGCTGATATCGCCGACACGTTGATCCATCGTCCGAACCCCCTTCTCCCAAACACGAGACGCCCAATGGTCGCCTTGTCTCCGGCGACTGCGTGGGCAGTGGAGGTCCAGAGAACGCCTAGTCCGAAGGAAGAGTTCCGCACCCGCACACTGTTCAAAATCGAAATCAGTTTGAGACCATAAGTAAAAGCTTGCAATATTCGCCGCTGTCACACTGCGCCTGATGCGCAGAGGTTCGCCGGCGGCACCCGTCGGCGCAAGGTTTCATCGTCGCTAACACCACAAAACCCAGATCGGGCGATGCATCGCCGTGCGAAGGTGTATCGCGACGAGAATCTTGGCGCCGAAGTGCCGGCCGAGGACCACGACGCGTCACTCCGGAATCGGCGATGGGGCGGTGGATGAACCCGACCGGCGGTAACGGCGGGACGGGGATGGCCCGCGATCGGGGGGTGTATCCGTTCGGTTCGGCGCGAATGGGTTATCCCCGGCCGGCCCGCGCCGGTCCGCACCCGCCCGTTCTCGCGGATGGTCCGCCACCCGCCCGGCACCCCCACCCGACGCCATGGATGTTTCGCTTTCCCATCGGGACGGAAAGCGTGCCATGCTGGCGCGACCGTTTCCCGAGCGCCGGTCCCAGCGATGGATATCCGCGACAAGATCCCGCCATCCGGCTCCCCCGCCGGCATCCCGAACGACCTCAGCGCCTTCTGGATGCCCTTCACCAACAACCGGGCCTACAAGGCGTCACCCCGGCTGCTGGTTTCGGCGGAGGGCATGCATTACCGCAGCCATGACGGCCGCTCGATCCTGGACGGGACGGCCGGCCTCTGGTGCACGAACGCCGGCCACTGCCGGGCGCCGATCGTGGAGGCGATCCAGCGGCAGGCGGCGACGATGGATTTCGCACCCACGTTCCAGATGGGCCACCCGCTGGCCTTCGAGCTGGCCTCCAAGCTGACCGCCATGGCGCCGGAGGGCTTCACCCAGGCCTTCTTCACGAACTCGGGCTCGGAATCGGTGGACACGGCGCTGAAGATCGCGCTGGCCTACCACCGCGCACGGGGCGAAGGCCATCGCACCCGCTTCATCGGGCGCGAGCGGGGCTATCACGGCGTGGGGTTCGGCGGCATCTCCGTCGGCGGCATCGTCGCCAACCGCAAGGTCTTCGGCCCGCTGCTGGCCGGGGTGGACCACCTGCCCCACACCTACAGCCGGGAGCATCAGGCCTACAGCCGGGGCCAGCCGGACTGGGGCGCCCATCTGGCCGACGAGCTGGAGCGCATCGTGGCGCTGCACGACGCCAGCACCATCGCCGCCGTGATCGTGGAGCCGGTGGCCGGGTCGACCGGCGTGCTGATCCCGCCCAAGGGCTATCTGGAGCGGCTGCGCGCCATCTGCGACCGCCATGGCCTCCTGCTGATCTTCGACGAGGTGATCACCGGCTTCGGCCGCCTGGGCACCGCCTTCGCCACCGACTACTTCGGTGTGAAGCCGGACATGATCACGCTCGCCAAGGGGCTGACCAACGCCGCCGTGCCCATGGGGGCCGTGCTGACGCGGCAGGGCCTTTACGACACGCTGCTGGAGGCGGCCCCTCCGGGCACGATCGAGCTGTTCCACGGCTACACCTACTCCGCCCACGCGCTCGCCTGTGCCGCCGGCATCGCCACGCTGGACCTCTACCGCGACGAGGGTCTGTTCGAGCGGGCGGCGGCCCTGGCGCCCGATTGGGAGGAAGCGGTGCATGGCCTCAAGGGCACGCGCCACGTCATCGACCTGCGCAATCTGGGCCTGATCGCCGGGATCGAGCTGGAGCCGCGGCCGGGCAAGCCGGGCAGCCGCGCCTATGACGCTTTCGTGAAGTGCTACGAGCGCGGCGTCCTGATACGGGTGACGGGCGACATCATCGCGCTCTCCCCGCCGCTCATCATCGAGCCGGAGCATGTGGACACGATCATGACCACCATCCGGGAGGTGCTTGAGACGCTGGACTGACGGCCGGAACCTGCCGGCCGGAAGCCTGTGGACCAAGGGAGCGACGCGAAGGGTGAACGGACAAGATGGGCGGGACCGGGCGGAAGACCCGGCGGACGCCCGCGACCAAGGGGGTCTCGGAACATGAGGAAGCTGCTTTCCACCACCGCGCTCGTCTGCGCGGCCACGGCGCTGGCCGGAACGGCGCCCGCCATCGCCCAGACCGGGGCCCAGACCGGCGCCCCGGCCGCGTCCGTGCCGCGCGGGATCGAGGAGATCGTCGTCACCGCCCAGCGGCGCGAACAGTCCGCCCAGGATGTCGGCATCGCGCTGACCGCCATCGGCGGGGACGAGCTGAAGGCGCGCGGCATCACCACCGTCAACCAGCTGGAGACCGTGGCGCCCAGCCTTGAGATCGAGGGCGCCTTCGGCAGCGGCCAGCCCGTCTTCCGCCTGCGCGGTGTCGGCTTCAACGACTACGCCTCCAACAACGCGCCGACGGTCGGCATCTATGTGGACGAGGTGGCCTACCCGATCCCGGCGATGACTCAGGGCATCCTGTTCGACCTGGAGCGGGTGGAGATCCTGCGCGGGCCGCAGGGCACGCTCTACGGCCGCAACACCACGGGCGGTGCGGTCAACCTGATCACCGCCAAGCCGACGGCGGAACCGGCCGCCGGCCTGACGGCTGAGTACGGGCGGTTCGACCAGTGGAGCCTGGAGGGCTTCGTCTCCGGCCCACTGGGCGATCGGGCGCGGGCGCGCCTCGCCGCCACCACGGTGCAGGGCGGCGGCTGGGCGGAGAACCGGGTGACCGGCGAGACGCTGGGCGACCAGGACCGCGGCGCGGTGCGCGCGCAGGTGGAGCTGGACGCGACCGAGGCCTTCACCATCCGCCTGACCGGCCACTACACGCGCGACCAGTCCGACGGCAACCCGCTCTACAACGTGGCGACTTTCACCACGCCGGGCGGCGTCACCGTGGCGGGCGATCGGGACCGCTGGGCGACCGGCTGGGGCACTTCCCCCAGCTTCGCCGCCCAGCTCGGCCTGGCGCCGGACGCCAAACCGTTCAAGGACAACGAGCAGTATGGCGCCCATGCCCATGCCAGCCTGGACCTGTCCGGCGTGACGCTGACCAGCATCACCAGCTACGAGAGCCTGGACCGGCGCGAGTACAACGACTGGGACGCAACCCGCCTCGCCATCGCCGACGTGTTCTTCGGCAGCGAGGCGACGGTGTTCGCCCAGGAGTTCCGGGTCAGCTCGTCCGGCTCTGGTCCGCTGACCTGGACGGCGGGCGCCTACTATTCGGCCGAGGATCTGGACGAGGAGTACCGCTCCGGCTTCATCGACAGCCTGGGCGTCAACGCCTTCACCCCCTACGAGCAGGAGGTCCGGACCCGCAGCGTGTTCGGACAGGCCGAGTACCGGGTCACGCCGCAGCTCAACCTCATCCTCGGCCTGCGCTACGAGGACGAGGAGCGGGAGCTGAAGAACCTCAGCACCACCGGCTTCCTGGCGAACGGCTTCCCCATCCCGTTCGTGGTGAACGCGAACCGCTCGCTCGACATGTCGGAGGTGACCGGCAAGGGTGGGGTCGAGTTCACGGTGAACGACGACGTGCTGCTCTACGCGACGGTCAGCCGGGGCGTGAAATCCGGCGGCTTCACCGCCTACAACACCCTGTCCCCGCCCCAGGCCGACCCGTTCCAGCCGGAGGAGCTGTGGGCCTATGAGGCCGGGGTGAAGGCCGACCTGGTCGAGCGGACGCTGCGCCTGAACGCCGCCGCCTACTATTACGACTACACGAACCAGCAGGTGCAGACGACCATCGTCGACCGCCAGTTCGGCCTGATCGGCCGCTTCGCCAACGTGCCGGAATCCGAGATCACCGGTGTCGAGGCGGAGATCGAGTGGTCGCCGGTGCCCGAACTCCTGATCACCCAGTCGCTGGGTTACAAGACGGGCGAATACGTCACCTTCTCGGAGGTGGACCCGGCGACGCTGACCGGGACCGCCGGCAGCTTCACCGCCAGCACCGTGAACCGGGCCGGCCAGGATCTGGGCTTCCCGGATTTCAGCTACCAGGGCTCGGTGACCTACACCCTGGCCACCGGCGGGTTCACGATCGAGCCGTCCTTCGACTACAGCTACAAGGACAATTTCGACAGCCCCCTGGGCGCCACCTACGACGTCGACGGCTATTGGCTGGTGAACGCGCGCATCGCCTTCAGCCAGCCGGACGCCAACTGGCAGGCCACGCTGTGGGCGCGGAACATCTTCGACGAGAAGTACGACGTGACCCGGAACTTCTTCGCCGGGCCGCAGTACAGCATCGCCCAGGCCGGCGCCCCGGCCACCTACGGCCTGCGCGTGAGCGTCGGGTTCTGAGGGGGTGAGGTCGGAGCCGCACCCCTCACCCGGTTCGGCTCCGCCTCACCACCCTCTCCCGCAAGGGGAGAGGGTTACTTCTGTTCGTGCCCACATCCGTCGACGACGCCCCTGCCATTGCAGAACCGTGTGGGTGCCAAGTTTCCCCTCTCCCCTTGCGGGAGAGAGCCTGCCCCGGACCCCGATCCGGGGGTCCCGAGCGGAGCGAGGGGGTGAGGGGTG
>JAJUIU010000169.1 GCA_029267445.1 Rhodospirillaceae bacterium | reverse complement strand
GCAGCTCCACGGCCCAGCCCCAGGGCGCGAACCGGGCGAGGATGGTGATCGCGACACCCGCCCCCAGGGCGGCCAGCATGAGCGCGAGCGCCAGCAGCGTGCCGCGCAGGCGGCGCGCCCCGTCGCTGCGGTCGATGCGGTTCAGCCGCTTGTCCGCCCAGCGCGTGGCATCGGTCGCCAGGGCGGACGGCGTCGGCAGCAGCCGGTCCAGCGGACGCGAATCGCCGACCGCCGCGTCGATCAGGAGGGCGAGCAGCAGGATCAGCAGGGATTCCGGACCGCCCGGAAGCGGCAGCAGCATGAACACTCCCGTCAGGGAACCATGACCCTCTACCGGACCCTCTACCGGCTGGCGATGTCCGTGCCAAGGGCGGGCGCCAGGGTGCCGGCCGCCGCTGCCGCCGGCGGGGCGATCGCCGGCGCGGCGGATGTCGCCGGCAGCGTCGCGCCCCGACCCCAGGACAGCGTGTCGAACCCGCCGCAGCGGTGGCAGCTCGCCGACCAGAGCGCATGCTCGGCACCGCACCGGGCGCAGGTCCAGGCCGGATCGGGGGCGGCCCCGGCCACCTTCGCCAGCCACTCCCGCGCCTCCGCCCCGTCGCCATGCTCGGCCCGCGAAAGCTCCGCCAGCAGGCGGTGGACGCGGGCGGTGGGGGCCATGTCCCGCGCGATCCGCAGGTGGTTCGCGGCCTCCCCCCACAGCTTGGCCACGATCGCGGCGCGGGCGAGCGCGAGATGCCCCTCCACACTGCCCGGATCCAGCGCCACGAGCGCCTCGAAGCGCTTGACGCGGGCGAGGCTGTCGGCCTCACCGCCCGCTTCGCCCCAGGCGTCGGCGAGGTCGGCATGCGGCTGGATCCGCCAGGCGTTCTCGACCGCGCGCCTGGCCGCCTTTGCGTTGCCGGTGCGGGCGCGCAGCGTGGCCAGCAGTGCGGCCGCCGGGATCAGGCCAGGATTCAGGTCGTGCGCCTTCTGGGCCAGGGTCAGCGCCTCCTCCGTCCGGCCGAGCGCCGCCGCCATCCGGGCGCGCTCGGCCAGCAGGGCGGCGCGGTGGCGGGGTGCCTCGGCAGCGGGAATGGCCTTGGCCTTCACCGCCTTCTCCAGCGCGTCCTCCGCGTCCGTCCAGTGGCCCTCCTTCGCCTCGAGCTCCAGCAGGGTCAGGGCGGGCCACTGCGCCTTCGGCTGCAGCGCCTGGGCGCGCTGGGCCAGCTCCGCCGCCCGGCGGCCGTCGCCCGCCTTGAGGGCCTGGGTGAGCAGCCCCCGCAGGCCGAGGAACTCCGTCTCCGGCCGCTCCAGCATGGCTTCGAAGTACTTCCGGGCCGCCTGTTCGTCGCCGTTGAGCTGGGCCGCCTGGGCCGACAGCAGCAGGGTCAGCGGCGGTTCGTTCAGCAGCACGTCGGCCTTGCGCGCGAACTTGCGGGCGGCCTCCCTGTCGCCGGCCGCCACCGCGACCATGCCCTGGGTGAGGGCGAGGTAGCCACGCTCCCGCCGCGCGGACTGCCGGTAGCGGCCGAAGGCGCCGGGGCTGCCCAGCAGGAAGCGCCAAAGGCTGTAGAGCACGGCGGCCAGGATGGCGATCATCAACGCGCCCAGCGCCAGGACCCCGACCGACGTCTCGATCAGCCAGCCTTGCCATTCGATCTGGACTGTGCCGGGACGCCGCGCGATCCAGACGGCCGCCGCCACCAGCAGCCCGACCTTCAAAAAGAAGAGCAGTGCCTTCCTCATGGCGTCCCCGTCAGGCGGGAGACGGCGCGGTCGGCCACGGCGTTCGCCGCCGCTTCCGCCGCGAGCCGCGCCTTCGCCTCCGCCAGCCAGCCGGCGGCTGTCTCGGCGGCGGGGCCGGTCAGCGCTTCGACCTCGGCGACGGCGCGAGCGAGATCGCCCCGGTCGAGCGCGTTCTGCGCCCGGGCGACGACGGCGTCCACACCCGTCCCGGCGACCTCGCCTGTGGCGCGGCGGACGGTCACCAGGGAGGAGACGCGGCCCAGCGTCTGGTCCACCCAGTCGGCGTCGGGGCGGGTGCGGTCGGCGGCGATGATGCGGCCCGCCAGATCGCCGAAGCGCTCACGCAACGCGGGCAGGGGTGGAACGCCGGCGGCGGCGCGGGCGGCGAGCGTGTCTATGGCGGCGGACAGGTCGGCCTCCTCGCGGGTCAGCGCCCGCACAAGGTCCAGCTCCCGCCCG
>JAJUIU010000040.1 GCA_029267445.1 Rhodospirillaceae bacterium | reverse complement strand
GGTGCAGCTCGGAAGGAGCGGTTCATGCATAGCCGCACGCTCGCGGTGGTCTGTCCGCCCTCCAGTAGGAAGCGCCTCACGTCACCATTGGTGACAACTCCGACCAGCCGCTCCGCCTCGCCGGGGGCCAGCACGCCGGCCGGGGCCGGGGCGGCGGGGGCGGGCTCCCCCCCCTGGATCAGGCGGGCCAGCCGGTCGGGAAGGGCCGGCACCAGATCGGCCATGCCGCGGTCGCTGGAGGAGGTGACGTACCAGCCGCCATAGACCACCACGGCCAGCAGCACCGCGATCAGCATCACGGCCCCCGCCGGCACCCGGTTCTCGTTCACCGGCTCGGGGAAATAAAGCTCCGCCGACTGCGGGATGTTGGCCGTCTCCTCCTTGTAGCGGCGGAGGATCTGACCGGAATCGAGGCCCAGGGCCAGGGCGTATGTGCGCAGGAAGCCGGTGACGTAGGCCTGGCCCGGCAGGTCGCCGTAGCGGCACTGCTCGATCGCCTCCAGGTAGGGCAGGCGGATGCGCAGGCTGCGCGCCATCACCGGCAGCTCGTGACCCAGCTCCTCGCGCCGCTCGCGCAGCATGTCGCCGACGCGCATCGGCATGGGGCCGGGCTGTCCGCCCTTGTCCCCATCGCCCTCGATCACGTCGAAATACCTGCGCTTGCGCTCGGCCATCGGGACGGGTCCGCTGCCACGGTGAGGGCGTCCGGCGAGGACGGAAACCCATACTCTTGGTCAGGTTCATTTACCAAACACGCATGCGGCGGCGCAACCGCCCTGACGTACAGGCGTGGAACCGGCACACGCGCCTGAAACTTTCCTCTCCCAGAGGGAGAGGAAGGGGCCCGAGCCGAAAGGCTCGGGAGGGTGAGGGGTTACGGTGCCCCGTATCCCAATCGCGTACCCCCTCACCCGGCGCTGCGCGCCACCCTCTCCCCCTGGGAGAGGGAAGGAGTGATGTGCCCTTACACCAGCACGCCCCGGTCGCGGGCGAAGGCGCGCAGCTTGGGCCGCAGGCTGCGGTCCGGCCGGTCCAGCAGCGTGTCGAGATAGGCTGCGATGGCGCCCACATCCAGGCTGCGCAGCATGGCCTTCACCTCGAAATAGCTGGGCGGGGCCATGGAGAGCGTGCGGAACCCGAGCGCGATCAGCGCCATGGCGTCCAGCGGGCGGCCCGCCATCTCCCCGCACAGGGACAGCGGCTTGCCGGCCTCGGCACAGGTGCGCGCCAGCATGCGCAGCATCCGCAGCATCGGCGGAGACAGAAGGTCGTAGCGGTCGTTCAGCAGCGGGTTGCCCCGGTCGCTGGCGAACAGGTACTGCAGCATGTCGTTCGACCCGACCGAGACGAAATCGACGCGCGGCAGCAGCGTGTCCAGCTGGAACAGGATGCTGGGCACCTCCAGCATGACGCCGACCTTGAGCTCCCGCGGCGGGGCGACACCGTCGCGCGTCAGCCGGTCCAGCTCCAGGTCCAGCACCGCCTTCGCCTTCTCCAGCTCCGCCACCTCGGCGATCATGGGGAACATGACGCTGAGGCTGCGGCCGGAGGCGGCGTGCAGCATGGCGCGCAGCTGCTTGCGCAACATCGCCGGCCGGTCCAGCCCGATGCGGATCGCCCGCCAGCCGAGGGCCGGGTTCTCCTCCTCGAGGTCCGGGAAATAGGGCAGCGCCTTGTCGCCGCCGACATCCAGGGTGCGGAACACCACGGGCTTGCCACCCGCCTCGTCCAGCACCTTGGCGTAGACGTCCCGCTGCACCGCCACGTCGGGATATGTGGCCCGCACCATGAAGGGGATCTCGGTGCGGTAGAGGCCGATGCCGTCGGCGCCGGTGGCGCGCAGCTGCGGCAGGTCGATGTGCAGCCCGGCGTTCAGCATCAGCCGCACGGCGACCCCGTCCCGCGTCACGCTGGGCAGGTCGCGCAGCGCCTCGGCATCGCGGCGGCGCTGCTGGCGGACGGCCATGCTCTTGGCGAAGGCCTCCTGGATGTCCTCCGCCGGCCGGACGAAGACCTGCCCGTTGTCGCCGTCGACGATCAGCGTGTCCAGCGGCTCCACCCGGCTCAACACCTCGGCGCACTGGCCGACCACGGGGATATCGAGCGCCCGGGCGACGATGGAGACGTGGCTGTGGCCCGACCCCTCCTCCAGCACCAAGCCCTTCAGGCGCCGGCGGTCGTAGTCCAGCAGCTCGGCCGGGCCCATGTCGCGGGCGACCAGGATCACCTCGTCCGGCAGGGTGCCGCCCGGCGTGTCCATCGTGCGGCCGGCCAGATGCTGCAGCAGCCGGTTGGTGATGTCGTCCAGGTCCAGCAGCCGGTCGCGCAGGTATGGGTCGGCCGCCTGGGACATGCGGGCGCGGGTGTCGTTCTGCACGCGCTGCACCGCCGCCTCCGCCGTCAGGCCGGTGCGGATGGCCTCGCGGATGCGGTTCAGCCAGCCCCGGTCGTTGGCGACCATGCGGTAGGTCTGCATGATCTCCGCATGCTCGCCCTCGCTCTCGCCCACGGCGATCAGCAGCCGGTCGATGGCGGAGTGCATGCTGTCCACTGCCTCCTTCAGGCGCAGCAGCTCCGCCTCCGGATCGTCGGCCACCATTTGCCGGATGGTGAGCTGCGGCCGGTGCAGCACGGCGTGCCCGATGGCCACCCCCCGGTTCAGGCTGACCCCGTCCAGGCGCGACGGCAGCAGCACGAGGTCGGCCGCCACCGAAAGCTCGCGGCTGTCCACCAGCTCGCCCGCCGCGACCAGCTCCGCCACCACCATGGCGATGGTCTGGAGGGTCTCGACCTCCTGCTCGTCATAGTCGCGGCGGCCGATATGCTGGATCGCCAGCACGCCGCGCACCCGGCCGCCGCGCAGGATCGGCACGGCCATGAAGCTGTCGAACGGGTCCTCGCCCGTTTCCGGCCGGTAGGCGAAGTTCGGATGGCTCTGGGCGTTGGCCAGCGCTATGGGCCGGGCGTGCGCGGCCACGTCGCCGACCAGACCCTCGCCCACGCGCAGGCGGGTCTTGTGCACGGCGGACGGGTTCAGACCGATGGTGGAGAACAGCTCCAGCACCTCGCCCGCCCGCATCACGTAGCAGGAGCAGACATCGGCCCCCATCTCGTGCGCGATGGTGCGGACGATCTTGTCCAGCCGGTCCTGGGCCGCACCCGACCCGGCCATCACGTCGCGCAGGCGCGCCAGCAGCCGCCGCGCGCCGACCGCGAGGTCCTGGGCCGACGCACCTTGGGCCAACGCCGCATGGTTCGGCGGCGCCGTGGCCGGCCCCCGCGGGGGTGCGGTGTCGCGCGTCTGGGTCATCGCCTGCCGTTCAATCCGACCGGGGCCAGCCTACGCCACCCCGCGCGTCTCATATAGGCCCGCGCGGCAAATCGGAAGCCCTCACTTCTCCAACCGCACCCCGTCGAACCGCACGGCGGCGATCGGCTGGCTGACGAAGCCCTGGACCTCCCGGCGCAGCACGTCGTGCGCCCGCCCCTGGGTCAGCGGCACCCACGGCGTCTCCCGCTCGAACACGGCCAGTGCGGCGCGGTAGAGCCGTTCGCGCTCCGCCCGGTCCACGGTCTGCCGCGCCTTGGTGACCAGCGCGTCGAACTCCGCGTCGCACCAGCGCGACGGGTTGCTGCCCCCCGGCCGCGCGGCGTCGCAGGAGAGCTGCTGGTAGAGGAAGAAATCCGGGTCCGGGAAGCTGTTCCAGCCGATCAGGGCCAGCATGTGCTCCCCCTGCAGGGTGCGGCGGATGTACTCGCCCCATTCGAAGCTGACGATGCGGGCGCGGATGCCGACCTTGGCGAGGTCGGCCTGGATCATCTCCGCCATCCGGCGCGGGTTGGGGTTGTAGGCGCGCTGGACCGGCATGGCCCACAAGTCCGTCTCGAACCCGTCCGGGAATCCCGCCTCCGCCAGCAGGGCCCTGGCCGCCGCAGGATCATGAGCTTCGGGTTCCTCCGGCCGGAGCGGCCACAGCCCGTTCGGCATCGGCCCGCGTGCCAGCTCGCCCCGGCCGTCGAACACGGCGTCCAGGATCGCCTTGCGGTCGATGGCGAGGCGCAGCGCCCGGCGCACCCGCGCGTCGGTGAAGGGCGCCTTGGTCGTGTTGATGGCGAGGAAGCCGGTGTTCATCCCGGCGGTGGAGCTGAGGGTCAGGGTCGGGTCCGCCTCCACCCCCGCCAGATCCTGCAGCAGCGGATAGCCCATCAGGTGGCATTCCCCCGCTCGCACCTTGGCCAGCCGCACCGTGGCGTCGGGCACGATGCTGTAGACCAGGGTGCGGACCGGCTGCTCCCCGCGCCAATAGTCCGGGAAGGCGCGGTAGCGGATTTGGTTGTCCTTCAGATAGCGGACCAGCTGGAAGGGCCCCGCACCGACCGGGTCCAGGTCGATGCGCTCCGGCGTGCCGCGCTTCAGCAGGACATCGGCGTACTCCGCCGAATGGATCGCCCCCGTCTCTAGCGCCAGGACGGCGGCGAAGGGGGCGAAGGGCCGGTTCAGGCGGAACACGACCGTGCGCGCGTCCGGCGTCTCCAGGGCGGCGATCAGGTCGGCCAGCCCGAAATCGTCGAAGTTCACGTAATTGGCGGCGTTGACCGCGAAGTAGGGGTGGTCCCGCTTCCATTGCCGCTCGATGGAGAAGCGGACGTCGTCGGCGTTCATCTCCCGCGTCGGCGTGAAATCCTTCGTCTCATGGAAGCGCACGCCCCGGCGCAGATGGAAGGTCCAGGTCAGGCCGTCGGGGCTGACCTCCCACCGCTCGGCGAGGCCCGGGCGCAGCTCCATCGTCGCCGGGTCGTAATCCAGCAGCCGGTCATAGAGCGGCAGGGCCGCGTTCAGCGAGGTGCCGGTGTTGACGAGCTGCAGGTTGAAGGTCTCCGGCGAGCCCTCGGCGCAATAGACCAGCGTGTCCGCCCGCGCGGGCGCACCGCCTCCCACCAGGGCGAGGGCGGCGGTCAGGGTTACGGCGGCCAGGGCCAGCGGGCGTGCGAGAACGCGGATGGGCATGGGGGCCTCCGGACCAAGACGGGATCGCCGCCCCAGGGTGCGCGGATCGGCCGGCCCTGGCAACCCGGCGGGGCGGAGGTGCCACCGCCCCCCTCACGGCCGCAACGGCTTGCCCGTGGTCTTGCGCGGGTCGGGCGGGGCGCCGGGCGGGGGTGGGCGGAGACCCTCGAACGAGCGTAACGAATGCTGGCGGCACCACTCTGCCGCGTGCGGCCCCATCCAGGTCGCGAAGTTCTTCAACCCGGCCTTGGGCAAACCCGTGTCCGGGTCGACATGCAGAAGCCAATCCGTGCAGAAGGACTGCACCAGCCGCTTCACCTGACCGAACAGCCGAAGCCGTTCCTTCGACTTCATGGTCCATTCCCAAATGGAGCCTTCGCTCCTTGTCATCTGGTTCGAATCCGTCCGGATTTCTTCAATTCCACCGAATGTGATGTGCGCTTCCGGTTTATTGACAATGCGATAGCCGCCGTTCTCGAACGGCCCGACCCAGATCGGCGACCAGCCTTCCGGCACAAGCCATCCTTGGACATGATAGTGGTCGGGGTGATGACAGGCCGGAAGGTATGTGAGCTCCAGTTCGTCCGCCCGGCGCATCCGCCGCAGGCGCCTCTCGTCGAAGATCACGCAATACTCTGACGGAACGAAGCGCATGGACGGGAATTTTCGCAACAGCAGGCCCGTCAGGATGTCACCATCGGCGGCCACCATAGCAATTCTAAATGAGCTGAGATTTCCGGCCATCTGATCCGATTATGGTTTCCAACCCGGACGTTTATGCCACCTGATTCTGCTGGGTTTCTTCTGAACCTCCAATGCGATTTCGTCCAAAATCCGGTGCCAGGCTTCACGATCGTGGACCATGCCGTTCCGTGACTTTGGGTGGGCCCGGATGGTGTAGGGGCGGCGGGCCGCGCCAGGGCTGACGATCCACTGACGCTTACGGTGACACCGGCCGGCCGCCCGTCCTGCGCGGATCGGGCGGGGAGCCGGGTGGGGGTGGGCGCAGGCCATCGCAATGGCGTAGCGGGTGCTGGTTGCACCACTCCACGGCGTGGGGTCCCATCCAGAAATTGTAGTTCTTCAGCCCATTTCTCTCCAGGCCGGTTTCCGGATCGAAGCACCAGAGCCAGTCCGTGCAGAACGACGCGACCACGCGCTTCACCTGCCCGAAGAAGCGCTTGCGCTCGGCCGACTCGCTCGTCCATTCCCAGATCATGTCGTATTCCAGTTCGTCCGGGCGCACCGTCTCGTGCGGCTTGCGGATGCCCTGGATGACCACACGGGACTCCGGCTTGTTGATGATCTGGTAGTAGCCTTCATCATTCGGGCCGATCCAGAACGGTGTCCAGCCTTCCGGCTCCACCCAGGCCCTCACGGCGAAATGCCGTTCGTCATGGCAGCCCGGCAGGTAATCGATCCCAAGCTCGTCATATCGCTTCGGCCGCGACTTATGCCGACTTTCCTGCACTGATGAATAGCCCAGGGGCAGGAACCGGATGGTCGGGAACTTGGCCCGCAGCCGCTCGGTCAGGATGTCACCGTCCTCTGGCAACAAGCAGATCATCAACCGGGCCAAGGTCGGTCCTCACTTGCGTGGCAGCAGCCGTGGGCTCTGCTGCCAATGGATCTTGCTGCGTCCAGTCTTCATCTCGTGCGCCAGTTCCCGCAGGATCCCGTCGAGCGCGTCCCAGTCAAGGTCCTGCCCAGGTTTGGGCTTGGGTATGGACAACTGAATATCCTCATTTCCCATATTCTTGTACAGCTTCAAGGCGTTGGCCCGCTCCCGCCGATCCAGGGACCCGTCGGCATACGTATCCACGGTTTGGACATGTAGATTTCTTTTCGGCTCCTCTGTCTTGAATGTGATGTCGGGATAGGATGAGCCCAATCGCCCCCGGCTCTCGACGTTCTTCAGATAGCGCTCGCTAAGTTCGTTGCCATCTTTGTCCCGTGCCCCATGCGTGTGTGTCAGAATCACGCCGTAATGGGCCATGCGCTCCTCAATGTAGGCGCGCACCTGCGCATTAAGCTGTCTGACACGCTCGCTGCCCCGTCGCTCGATGATGAGCGGAAGGTCCAGCGCGGGTGGTATCAGACCCTCGATCCAACCCGTGCTCTCCTCCGCCGGGAAGTGCTCCGGCTCCGGCGGGGGCGGCGGGTCGGCGCTAGGGCCAGGGAGGGCCGGGTCGGTGCGAGGCGCGCTAACGCTGGGTGGCGGGCCGTCGTCGATGCCCGTGGTCGGCATAAAAGGCGGCGGGCCGAAGCCGATGCGCGGGGCGAAGCGCTGATTGCGGAGGGCGAAGTCGCCGATGGCGCGGGCCGCCCCGCCCAGCTCCTCCAGCACCGCGTCGGCCTGCCGCCGGCCCATGATCGGTAAGTGCGGGAATACAGGCGGCACCGGACCCGCCGGGCCGGGGGCCGGCCGGTCGTCGCCCGCACCGCCGTGCAGGACGCCCACCCCCGGCGATGCGCGCAGGCCCTGGCGCAGGGAGGCGACCGTCTCCCCGTCCGGGGCGGCCCAGCCGTCCACGCTCAGGCCACGGTCGGCCTGGAGGCGGCGGATCGCCTGTTCCTGCGGGGCGCCGAAATAGCCGGTGGGGCCGTTGGTGCGGGCGAGGTCGAGATAGCCCTGGCCGCCCAGCATCAGCTCGACCTTGGCGACGTCGTCGCGCCGGTTGCGCCGCCGGGGCCCCACATGATCGGACAATGTTCCCAAGGTCTCGGCGATGTCGACCGTGCCGCGCAGCGCGTCCTCCAGCCGCGCCAGATCGTCATCCTCCTCGCCCGCCCGGGCCCAGGACGGGTTCAGGGGTGCGCCGAACCGCTCCAGCTCGTCATTGACCCGGTCCAGCAGGGCGAGGCCGCCCGGCTCCTCGCCATCAACACCGCTGCCGTCACCACGCCGCCAGAGCCAGTCGAACATCGCACGTCCTCCGGTTGTTCGGAACCGGAGGATGGCACGTGGATAGGGCCAAAATCAAGGATTTTCTTCCTATAACCCCGTCCCTACTTCTCCCCGAACGCGGCCACGAGGGGGACCCGGGCGGCGCGTATGGCGGGGAAGAGGCCGCCGATCAGGCCGACGACGAGGGCGAGGACGACACCCTGGACCACGAGTTCGGGCGTGAGCTGGAAGCTGAACACCACCTGGGTGAAGCTGCCGCCGAAGGTGCTGGCCGTGAGCCCGTCGAAGAAGGCGTAGGCCAGCAGGGCGCCCACCGTGCCGCCGACAACCGAGAGCAGCAGGCTTTCCGTCAGGGTGCCGACGAAGGCCGGGATACCGCCGAAGCCGATGGCCCGCAGGGTGGCGATCTCCGTCGTTCGGGCGGCGACCGAGCTGTACATGGTGTTGAGCGCCCCGGCCAGCGCGCCGATGGACATGATCACGGCCAGCGGCCAGCCGAGATTCTGGATGAAGCCGCCGGCCCCGCCCGCCTGGTCGGCGAAATAGGCCTGCTCGGACTTCACCGCCAGCTTCAGGCGGGTGTCGGCCTGGGAGTAGTCGTTCAGGGCCGACACCGCCTCAGGGTTTTCCATCCGGGCGCGGATCGACTGGAAGAAGTTGGTGCGGCGGAACAGGCTCTGCACCGCGCCGACATCGGCCCAGAGCTCGCTTTCGAAGACGGTGCCGCCCATCTCGAACACGCCGACCACGGTCCAGGTGGCGGTGCCCAGCCTCACCTGCTTGCCAAGCTCGAACCCGGCGAACTCGTCCAGCAGCGAGCGGCCGACGATGATCTCCGCCGCACCGGGCTCGTACATCCTGCCCTCAACGAGGCGGAAACCGTCGCGGATGGCGAAGCCCTCCGGCCCCAGGCCGCGCAACGCGATGTTCGCCTGGGTCCCGCTGGCCTTCTTGACGGCGTCGACGATGACGTAGAGCTCGCCCGACACCAACGGCTTGCCTTCGGCGGTGCGGACCACACCCGGCGCCTCCTCGATCAGGCGGAGCTGGTCGCGGCTGACGCCGGAGTTGATCTCCGCCCCCGCCCCGCCACGCAGCAGGATCGCCACATCGGGGGCACCGCTGCCCCGCAGCGTCTGCTGGAAGCCGTTCGCCATGGCGAGAAAGGACAGGAGAACGGCCACCACGAGGGCGACCGCCACCACCGTGGACAGCGACACCCACATCCGCTGCGGGATGCTGCGCAGGTTGATCGCCGTCACGGTGACGATCTGGGAGGCGAGGCTCATGGGTCAGTCCCTCCCGAGCGCGGTGACGATGTTGAGACGCAGCGCGTTCATGGCCGGGATCACGCCCGTCACGAACCCCAGCAGGACCATGAAGCCCACGCCGGCCAGCACGACCGGCAAGGCCAGCGTCAGGCCGGGCGCGAAGCCGCCCACCAGGGGGGCGAGGAAGATGCAGGCGCCATAGGCGGCGGCGAGGCCAAGGCCGCCGCCGATGAAGGACAGCAGCAGGCTTTCCCCCAGCACCATCCGGAAGATGCGGCCGTTCGGGAAGCCCAGGGTCTTCAGCACCCCGATCTCCCGCGTCCGCTCCCGGATCGCCATCACCATGGTGTTGCCGACGATCATCAGGATGGTGACGAAGGCGGCCCCCACGACCAGCGTGACGATCAGGGTGATGTTGCCCAGCTGCTCCGCGAAGGCCTTGTTGAACGCCGCCTCGGTCACGGTCTTCGTCTCGAAGGGCGAGTTGGCGAACAGGGCGTCGATGGCGTCGGCGACCTTGTCGTTGAGGGCGGGGTCCGTCGTCTCCAGCACGATGGAGCCGATGAAGTCGCGGCCGAAGCTGCGCGTCTCGTTGAAGTATTCGTAGTGGAAGAACACCACGTCCGTGCCCACGAGGTCGCGGGCGGGGGTGAAGATGGCGGCGATGGTGAAATCCCAGGTGCGGTTGCCGGTAGACCGGTTGGTGAAGATGTTGCTGGTGAGCGGGATGCGGTCCCCCACCTGCCAGCCGAACTTCTTGGCCACCGCGTCGCCCACGGCGATGGAGCCCCGGTCGGCCAGGAAGGCGGCCTTCTCCTCCGGCACGAAGGCGTAGTCGGTGCCGACGACGTCCAGATAGGTGTCGGGCTCCACCGCGAAGGAGATGACGAAGTTGCGCGGCTCCTGGAAATAGCCGCCGAACCAGTTCCAGTGGCTGGCGACCCGCACCCCCTCCACCGCGCGCACGCGGTTCAGATAGGCGATGGGCATGGGCTGGGTGAAGTTGATCTTGTTGTTCACCACCAGCCGCGTAGCGGAGGCGCCAGTCTCCCCGGAATTGAAGGCCCGCTCGAAGCTGCCCAGCACGCCGAACAGCAGGAAGGCGACGAAGATCGCCACCATCATCAGGACGGCGCGGGTCTTCTTGCGGAAGAGGTTCTTGCGGATGAGGTAGAGATCGCCCATCGCCGCCCCCGTCAGGCCGCAGCCACGTCGCGCTCGGTGAACACGCCCTTGTCCAGGTGGAGCGTGCGCCGCGCGTACTTCGCCGCCTCCGGATCGTGGGTGACCATGACGATGGTCTTGCCCAGCTCCCGGTTCAGCAGCTGCAGCGTCTTCAGGATCTCGTCCGCCGTGGTGCGGTCGAGGTCGCCCGTCGGCTCGTCGCAGAGCAGCAGGGTCGGGTCCGACACCATGGCGCGGGCGATGGCCACGCGCTGCATCTGGCCGCCGGACATCTCACGCGGGAGATGGTTCAGCCGGTCGGCGAGGTTGACCAGCTTCAGCGCCGTCTCCACCCGCTTCCGCCGTTCGGCCCCGCCGAGCTTGGTCAGCAGCAGCGGCAGCTCGACGTTCTTGGCGGCCGTCAGCATCGGCATCAGGTTGTAGAACTGGAAGATGAACCCGACATTGGCCGCCCGCCACTTGGACAGCGCCCCCTCCGGCAGGGAGTCGATCCTCGCACCGGCGACATGGACCTCCCCGCTGGTCGGCCGGTCGATCCCGCCGCAGAGGTTCAGCAGCGTGGTCTTGCCGGACCCGCTGGGCCCCATGATGGCGACGAAGTCGCCCTGGGGGATGGAGAGGTTGAGGTTCTCGAAGATGGTGATGGTCTCCTTGCCCTTGGTGAAGCGCTTGGAGGCCTTGAAGATGCGGATCAGCGGTGCGTTGCTCATGGGGCGCCTTCGGGCTGGTTCGGGTGCGGCTCAGGCGCCGCTGTCGCGGAAAGTGACCTTGGCCGCCATGTCGCGGAGGATGCGCGGATCGCGGCTGTCGAAGCCGATGCGCACCTTGATGGTGGCCTTCTCGCGGTTGGCGGTGGGCACCACGGCGATGACGCTGCCGGGGATGCGCCAGTCGGGATAGGCGTCGAGCGCCACGTCCACCTTCTGGCCCTCCTGGACGCGGGCGATGAAGGCCTCGTTCACGTCGACCTCCACCTCCAGGCTGTCCATGTCCACGATGGTGCAGATGCCGGTGCGGGCGAAGCCGCCGCCGGCCGCATTGGGGCTGATGATCTCCCCGGTCTGGGCATTCTTGTCGACGACGACGCCCGCGAAGGGGGCGCGGATCGTCAGCTTGTCCAGCTGCTCCTGGAAGCGGGCGACCTCCAGCCGCGAGACGGCGAGGCTCGCCTCGATCCGCCGGATCTCGGCCGACAGGACGGCGACGCGCGCCTGCGCCTGGGTCAGCGACGCCTCGCTGGAGACGTCGCGGTCGGACAGGCGCTGGATGCGGGCGAGGATGCGCTGCGCCTCGGCCAGGTCCGCCTGGATGCCGGCGCGCTGCGCCTCCACGGTCTGGACACGGGCCTTGGCGAGGTCCAGCTCGATCGCGGCGACGCTGTCGTCG
The DNA here is from genome assembly GCA_029267445.1 of Rhodospirillaceae bacterium. Taxonomy (GTDB): domain Bacteria; phylum Pseudomonadota; class Alphaproteobacteria; order Azospirillales; family Azospirillaceae; genus JAJUIU01. The sequence goes on along the minus strand of JAJUIU010000040.1, from coordinate 24,250 downwards.
AGCCGGGCCAGGACCTGTCCGGCCTCGACCTTCATGCCCTCCTCCACCAGCACCTCGACGATGCGGCCGAAGACTTCCGCCGATACGGTCGCCATGCGGCGGGCGACGACATAGCCGCTGGCGACGAGCTGGCCCTGCGGCCGGGCGGTGGGGGCGCCGGCCTGAGCGTCGTTGGGCTGGGCCGGCGTCGGCGCGGCGGCCGCAGCGGGCTGTGAGGCGGGCTGCGCCACGGCGACGGGGGCTGTCGCGTCCGGCGCGGCCCAGAGGGTGAGCCCGACGGCACCGGCGGCGACGAGGACGGCCACACCGGCGACGAGGCCCCAGGAGGGCCCGCGCCCGGGCGGCGGGGTCGACCGGTCGATCTCGAGCGACCGCAGCAGGGCCGCCTTGTCCTCTCCCATGCTCATCGCACCTTCCCTCACGCCTACGCCCTTCGGCCTATCGGGCCGCCCTAATGGTGGTGCGTCGCCGCGCCGTTGAAAAGCGCGTTCCGGGGGTCCGGGCGAGAGTCTTTGCGCGAAGGCCGGTTCCCGCTTCGCGAAACGCGACTGGCGGAATCGAGCGGCGCACACGGGGGGGCGGGCCTCAGGCCTCCGTAAGCACCTCGGACAAGGGGCGGCGCGCGGCGGGCGACAGGGCCGGACCATACCCGACGCGCAGCAGAAGCTGCGGCACGCCACCCACGCCCAGCGTGAGGCGCAGACGGTCGCGCAGGGCGGCGACCTCCACCGGCTCGTTCAGGAATGCGGCCGTCAGATCCCGCGCGGTCAGGGTCAGCAGGACGCGCGACAGGGCCTGACCCGCCGCCAGCCAGTCGGCGACCGTGTCGTCGGGGGTGGTCAGCAGCGCCAGGACCGGGCCGGACGCGGCGAGCGCCCGGTCCTTCTCCGCCACGCTGTCCCCCATGTCGACGCTGCGCACGGCGAGCGCGCCCACGGGCGTCAGCAGGTCCGGCATGCCGAAGGCGGCACCCGACAGCCCGTCATGGTCCCGGTCGCGCCGCGACTTCATCCAGCGCGCCAGTTCGGCGCGGAAGGCCGGGTCGTGCATCTGCGCCCGGTCGCCCTCCGCCACGAGGTCGGCGACGCGGTCACGCTCCACCGGGGCGGTGACCAGATGCAGGCACGCCCCCTCCGCCAGGGCGGCGGCGGCACAGGCCATCAGGTCCCGCGCGGCGGGCATGCGCTCCTCGAACGGGCGGCGGGTGGTGCGGCGGTTCGGGATGGCCTCGAACAGGGCCAGCGCGTCCTCGTCGGGCGGACGCACGCCCCCGGTCAGATGGACCCGCGCCAGAAGGTCGGGGTCGCGGGGGTCCGGTGCCGGAACGACCGCATGCTCGAGCCCGAACCGGGCCAGCGCCAAGCGCAGATTGCCGAGCGCCGCGCCGCAGGAGATCGCAAGCGCGCGGTCGTCCGGGTCGACCACGGGCAGGGCGCGGCTCCGGTCCGCCCGCAGATCCACGCTCCGGTCCCGCAGGACGAAGCGCCAGGGCTGCGTATTGTGGCCGGACGGCGCCAGTATGGCGTAGCGCAGGCAGTGGCGGAGCTGGTCGCGCGGGGCGCCACCGGCGGGGAATTCGGCCGCATCGACCTGCCAGGGCTCCCTGTCGGCGGGTGACGGTGCCGATGCCGGCCCGACCGGCCCCCGCGTCGCGGACGTGTCGCCATACATGGTCATGACCCGCACCTCCCCTGACCGATCGAAGTTCAGCGATATCCGGTCAGGCTACGCGGTCGCGGGCGCCGCCGCCTTGATACGGGTCAATCCCGGCTGACCGTCAGTCCAGCCGCATCGAATAACGGATGAACCCGTCGCGGCCGCCGGTGACGGCATCGTAGAGGCGGCGGGCGGTGGTGTTGTCCTCCGCCGTCAGCCAGTAGACGCGGCGCCATCCGGCCGCACGGCCCATGGATGCCAGCCGTTCGATCAGGGCCCGCCCCACCCCCCTGCCCCGCGCCTCGGGCAGGGTGAAGAGATCCTCCAGATAGCAGTCGGTCAGCGGGCTCCAGGTGTTCTGGTGCAGGATGTAGTTGGTGAGCCCGAGCGGCGGGCCGCCGACACCGTCGCGGGCAATCAGCCCGTGGGTGGGCTCGGCCGGATCGAGGATGCGGCGCCACGTCTCCGCCACCGTCGCCTCGGCGAGGTCGACCCGGTAGAAGGCGCAGTAGCCGGCGAACATCCGCCGCCAGTCGGCCTCGTCCGCCGGCCCGGCCGGCGCGATCACGATCTCCATCGGTTCAAGCCCCTCATGTCACCGCTCACTTCACGGCCTGGCCCGCGATATGCGGGCCGACGACGGGATAGGGCATCAGGAACCGTTCGATGTCCACCTCCCGGAACCCCGCCCCGGCGATGCGGTCGGCCGTGTCGCGGTCGGGCTCGCAGCCGTCGGCCATCCAGCGCCATGCGGGCTTCACCAGCTCCTGCCGCCGTCGCCGGGCGGTGCCACGTGGCGCGCCGACATGCTCCACGAAGACGAATCGGCCACCCGGCTTCAGCACCCGCAGCACCTCCGCCAGCGCCGCCGCAGGATCGCGCACGGTGCAGAGCACCAGGGTGGACACGACCGCGTCCTGGCTGGTGTCCGCGACGGGCAACGCCTCGGCTGCACCCTCCATGACCGTGGCGGCGAGGCCGCGCGCGGCGGCCTTGTCACGCAGATAGGCATGGGCGGCCGGGTTGGGTTCCACCGCCGTCCAGCGGATCGACGGGTCGTAATAGCCCAGGTTCGCACCCGAGCCCGCCCCGATCTCCAGCACCGCGCCGCGCAGGCCGCCGATCAGCCGCCGCTTGCGGTCGTCCACCAGGGCGTTGTAGCGGTCGGCATAGACGTCCAGCACCCAGGCGTGGAACCGCCGGTACCAGCCGAACCGCGCCATCGGCGCGCAGCCGATGGCGGGCGCCCCGCCAGGGCCGTGATCGTGCCGGTGCGGATGCCGGTCCATGTCCGTCCCCCCTTCGCCACCGCCGCCCGTGTCCGGCCGCGCTTTCCTTTCGCGGCCCGGTATGGCACACGAAGGTAACCCCGGGGCGCGCCCTTCGTCCGGCCGTTCCGGTCCCCGGGGCGGTTCCGGGTTCCGCCATGCGCACACTGTTCCATCATCCACTCTCCGCCTTCTGCCGCAAGGTGCGGGTGGCGCTGGCCGAAATGCGGCTGGAGTTCGCCCTGGAGATCGAGAAGCCCTGGGATCGGCGGGAGGACTTCCTGATGCTGAACCCGGCGGGCGAGGTGCCGGTGCTTCTGGAACCCGACGGGACCGTCGTGGCCGGACACGGCGCCATTTGCGAGTATCTGGAGGAGACGACCGAAGGGTACACACTGCTGGGCACCTCGCCGGCCCAGCGGGCGGAGACGCGGCGCATCTGCGCCTGGTTCGACGACAAGTTCAACCGCGAGGTCACGGAGATGCTGGTGGGGGAGAAGCTGTTCAAGCGCCTCTCCGGCCAGGGCACGCCGCATGCGGCCGCCATCCGGGCCGGGCACGCCAACATCCATTACCATCTCGACTACATCGCCTGGCTGTCGGAGCGGCGGACCTGGCTGGCGGGGGACGATTTTAGCCTGGCCGACATCGCGGCGGGCGCCCACCTGTCGGCGCTGGACTATCTGGGCGACGTGCCCTGGGACGACCATCCGGAGGCCAAGGACTGGTACCTGCGGATCAAGTGCCGACCGAGCTTCCGCCCGCTGCTGGCGGACCACATTCCCGGCGCCCCGCCGCCCGCGCACTACGCGGACCTGGATTTCTGAGGCCGGGCCCGACGCGATCGCGCCCGGAGCGCATCATATTTCCGCCGCCATCGGACCTGTATGCTGGGAACACCAACAGCTACGGGACCCAACCCATGCGCCGCACGCTTCCGGCCGTCGCCGCCATCGCCGCCCTGCTCGCCACGGCTTCCCCGGCCCTCGCCCAGACGATCGTCCCACCGCCCGTCATCGAGGATCAGGTGACGCTGTCGCTGACGGTGGAGGACTGGGTCCGCAGCGAAACGGCGAAGGTCTCCCTCGTGGTCGATGCCGCCGGCCAGGGGGCGGAGGCCGCCACCCTGCGCCAGGAGCTGGTGAAGGTGGCGCGCGGCATCGCCGAGAAGGCGGAATGGCGCATCGTGGCGCTGGACCGGCAGCCGGACAGCGCCGGGCTGGACCGCTGGCGCGCCGTGCTGGAGGCGCGGCTGCCGGAGGCGCTGCTCGCCAATTTGGGTGAGCGCGCCAAGAAGGCGAGCCGCCCGGGCCTGCAGGTGCAGGTGGGCGGGGTGGCGTTCGACCCGACCCTGGCGGAGATCGAGGCCGCCCGGGGCGAACTGCGGGCCCGAATCTACGGCCAGGTGAACGCCGAGCTGGAGCGGCTGAAGCAGGCTTTCCCGGATCGCGGCTATCGCGTGGGCCGTGTCGATTTCGGGGAGGAGTTCGTGCCCGTGCCCGAGCCGAAATATGCCCGCACCATGATGGCCGAGGCCGCCGGGGCACCCATGCCGGTGGAGCCGGGCGTGCAGGACAGGCTGCGCCTGAGTGCCCGCGTCACGCTGTCCAGCTTCGCGGTGCCGCCGAAGCCGTGAGGCCGGCTCCCAGCCCATTTGCCGCCCTCGCCCTTCGACAAGCTCAGGGTGAGGGCTACTGGATCATCGTGCCCTGCATGAAGTTTAAACGTGGAACTCGGCCTCACCCTGAGCTTGTCAAGGGGCGAGGCCATGTCACCCCGCCGCCGCCTGGGCGCGCAGGCCCTCGCGGTATGTGGGGTACTTGGGCGTCCAGCCGGTCTCGCGCTTGATGCGGTCGTTGCGGATGCGCTTGCACTCCGCATAGAAGCTGGCGGCCATCGGGCTCATGCCCGCCGGGTCGAAGGGGATCAGCGGCGGCACCGGCGCGCCGATCAGGTCGGCGGCGAAGGCGATGACGTCCGGGGTGGAAGCCGCCTCGTCGTCCGTCAGGTTGTAGACGGCCCCGGCGCGCGGACGCGCCATGCTGGCGCGCAAGCCCCCGGCGATATCCTCCACATGGATGCGGCTGAACACCTGCCCCGGCTTGTCGATGCGGCGGGCCGTGCCGGACCGCAGGGAATCAATGGCGCTGCGCCCCGGACCGTAGATGCCCGGCAGGCGGAACACATGGGCCGGAACGCCCGGCAGCCCGAGCCAGCGCCGTTCGGCGTCCACCCGCGCAGCACTGCGGGCGTTCATCGGGTTCAGCGGGCTGTCCTCGTCCACCCAGGCGCCGCCCGTGTCGCCATAGACCCCGGTGGTGGACAGGTAGCCCGCCCATTGCAAGCCCGCCACGGCGGCGATATCGGCGCCGTGATGGTCCAGCACCGGATCGCCGGCATCGTCCGGCGGGACGGTGGAGAGGATATGCGTGGCGCCCGCCAGCGCGCCGGCCGGATCGTCCAACGGGCGGCCCCGGTCGAACAGGAACGGTTCGATCCCCTGCGCCCGCAGTGCTGCCGCCTTGTCGGCCGAGCGGGTGGTTCCCGCCACCCGCCACCCCTCCGCCATGACGAGCCGCGCCAGTTCGAGCGCGCTGTAACCCATGCCGAAGACGAAAAGACGCGGCGCCATGCGGGATTCACCCTGGACAGTCGGACCCTGATGGAGACTCTAGGCGCCATGACGCACGCCCTCAACCCCGGCACGCCCGCCGTGATGACCGCCATTCCCGAGGTCGCAGCATCCATCCCCTCTCCCCCCCGGGGAGAGGTTGGGAGAGGGGGTGCTTCAGTCTTCGTCGGGTCCACCGCTGCGCGCGGGACCACCCCCTCACCTCGCCTCTCCGCGGGGGGGAGAGGGATGGTTGCTTGCCTGCTTTTCCTTTCGGTTACCCTTGCCGCCATTCCCGCGCAGGCGCAGTTCGCCGGGCGGGACCAGTGTCTGGCCAAGGCGGAGGCGGCGCCGGACTTCGCCCTGGCCGAGATCGCCCTGTGGGAGAAGAACGGTGCGGGCACCGACGCCCGGCTCTGCCGCGCCTTCGCGCTGCTGTTCCAGGGCAGCTGGACGGAGGCGGGCACGGCGTTCGAGGCGGTGATCGCGGAGATGAAGGGCGAGTCGCCGGACGTGCTGGCCAATCTGTGGGCCCGCGCCGGCCTTTCCTGGCAGGAGGCGGACGAACCGGGCAAGGCCGAGGCCGCCTATGGCGAGGCGATCCGGCTGGCGCCGCGCGACGTGTCCTACAGGCTGGACCGGGCCACGGTGCGGGCGGGGCAGGAGCGGTTCTGGGACGCGATAGCCGACCTGGACGCCGCCATCGTCGCCGATCCGAAATCGGTGGATGCCCACCTGCTGCGGGCGGAGGCGCGGCGCGAGCTGGCGCAGGACGCCGACGCCATGCAGGACGTGGCGGCGGCCCTGGCGCTGTCACCGGAGCATCCGGACGCGCTGCTGCTGCAGGGCAACCTGCTGGCGGAGCGGCGGGATTACGCCGGTGCCCGCGCCGCCTGGACCCGCGCGCGCCAGTCCGGCGGAGATGCCGCCGCGGGACGCGCCGCCGCCGCCAATCTTGAGGCGCTGGCCAAGTTCGAGCAGGAGAGCGCCGTCACCCGCTCCCCCGCCGCGCCCCGGCAGTAGGCGAAGGAGACGATCCCTTCACCTGCCGCCCCCCCGAGGGGGAGGGAGGGCCCCGCGACAGCGGGAGGGAGAGGGGTTACGCGATTGGGATTCGGGGCACCGTACCCCCTCACCCTCCCTTCGCTGACGCGACGGGCCCCTCCCTCTCCCCCTGGGAGAGGGAAGTTGCGGTGACCACGGGGCACCGGCCCCAAATACCCCTTTCCCGCCACATTCCGTCCCAATCCCCGCCGCGCGCAGGGGCTTTCCTGATCGTGCCGACGCCGCCCGCCGGGCGACCGACGAGAAGGAGAGACCGGGAATGTCCGCGCCCAACAGCTATCGCCGTTCCATGCTGGCCTTCGCCCTCGCCTCCGCGACCCTGATCGCCGGGGCCGGAGCCTACGCCGCCCACGACCGCGAGGCTGAGAAGCGCGGGGGTTCCCTCGCCGGGACGTCGGCCGGGGCCGTCAAGGCGGAGGCCGACCTGAAGGCCCTCGGCCTGCCCGAAGACCGGCTCGCCTCACGCTGAGGCGGGACCGTCACGCCCGGCGGGCTCCCGCACCGTCAGCAGGAGCAGGAGCCCGACGGCGAACAGGACCATCACGGTCATCATGCCGGCGCGCTGGCTGTCGAAGGCCGACACGGCGGCCCCATAGGCGATGGGCCCGATGAAGCCGACCGCCCGGCCGGACAGGGCGTAGAGCCCGAAATACTCCGTCTCCAGCCCTGACGGCGCCAGCCGCGCCATCATCGACCGGGCCGCGGCCTGGGCCGGGCCGAAGAAGATCCCCAGCACCATGCCGAACACCAGCAGCCACTGCTGGTCCGCATCGAAGGCGCTGAGCGGGAGGTTCAGCGTCGGGGCCCAGGCCCAGGCGGGCGTGCCGATCAGCAACAGGCAGACGCCCGAACCGATCAGCCCAAGGATGCTGATGACGAGCGTCGGCTTGGCGCCCATCAGGTCGTCCACCCAGGCGAAGCCGATCGAGCCGAACCCCGCCGCCACGTTCAGCAGGATGGCGAACAGGATCACCTGCCCCGTCTCCATCCCGAACAGCGTGGCGGCGAAGATGCCGCCGAAGGCGGTGATGGTGCTGATCCCGTCGCGCCAGAGGGCGCTGGCGATCAGGTAGCGGACCACGTTGGCCTGACGCCTGAGGCCGGACAGCGTCTTGGCCAGGGTCGCCAGCCCGTCGCGCACCACCTGCCCGGCACTGGCCGCCACGGGCGGACGGTCGGGCACCAGCAGGAACAGCGGCAGGGCGAACAGCGCGTACCAGACGGCGACCACCAGGGCGGTGGCGCGCACATGCTCGCTCTCCTCCTTGGACAGCAGGCCGAACAGGGGCGTGTCGGTCTGGATCAGCAGGACGAGGCAGATGATCAGGCTGCCGAGGCCGCCGAAATAGCCCACCCCCCAGCCCCAGCCGGACACCCGGCCCAGCATGCCCGGAGGCGCGACGCGGGTGAGCAGGGCGTTGTAGAAGACGTAGCAGAGCTCGAACGCAGCACTGCCGACGGCGACCGCGATCAGCGCCAGCGGCACGTAGGCCGGGTCCGGCTTGACGAACCAGAGCACGGCGGCACCCAGCACGGCGACGGTGGTGAAGACGGCGAGCCAGGGCTTGGCCCGGCCGCCCCGGTCCGCGATGGCGCCCAGCACCGGCGACAGGATGGCGATGGCGAGGCCGGACAGGCCCAGCGCGAAGCCCCAGACGGCCGTCCCCTCCTCCGGGTCGGCGGCCACACCCTGGGCGAAATAGACGCTGAAGACGAAGGTGCCGATGACCGTGTTGAAGGCCGACATGGCCCAGTCGTAAAGGCACCAGCCGGCGATCGCCGCCCTGCCCGTCCGCCGCTCCGCCATCCCGCCCCCCGGTCCCGGTTTCCCCGAAAGTGGCATCGGCCGGCGCCCGCGCCAAGGCCCCGGCACCCCGGGGATGTCCCACGACCGCCTTACCGATGCCCCTTTCGATGGGGTATGTTAACGCGGTCACGACCCATCTCCCGGGGAGCGTCCCGCCATGACCATCCGTTCGTCTGCCCGCCTCGTCCTCGCGGCCCTGCTCGCGACAGCCCTGTCCGTGCCCGCGGCCCTGCCCGCCCATGCGGAAAAGGGCGGGGGCAAGCCGGAGCATGCCGGCGGCGGCAAACCCGACAAGGGCAACAAGGACAATGACAAGGGCAACACCGGCAAGGGCGGCGGAAACGCCGGCGGGATCGGGACGGGCGAGCTGCTGGCGGCCGGCGCCACCGCCGCGCTGATCCAGGGGTTGCTGGGCGGCCAGACCCAGACCCTGTCCGTCGGCGCCAAGCCCCTGCCGCCGGGCATCCAGAAGAACCTGGCGCGCGGCAAGCCGCTTCCGCCGGGCCTCGCCAAGCAGTCCGTTCCGCCAACCCTGCTGGGCAAGCTGCCGGTCGTGCAGGGGCATGAATGGACCCGCGTGGGCACGGAGCTGGTGCTGATCGACCTCGCCACACAGGTGGTGGCCCAGGTGATCACGGACGTCTTCAACTGAGCGGACGCGCGTCCGGCCTCGCACCGGTCGCCATCGAAGACCGGCGCGAGGGATCCGGAAACCGCCTGCGGGTCTTCAGCCCCGCAGGGTCAGCACCACGTAGCCCGGCAGGCCGGCGGGGGCGACGGCGGCATCCAGGCCGGATTCGGCCAGGAGGCAACGCACGGTCTCACCGAGCTGGCGCGGACGGGTCAGGCTGACGCGCGGGTCGCGGTGGCCGAGGCGGCGGCACTGGCCCAGCGCCTCCACCATGTGGCGGGACAGGCGGATCGCCGCAGTCATCAGCCCCATGTCGAGGGCGGGGTCGGGCGGGCTGGCGGGAAGGGTCGGGTTGGATTCGGCAGCCAGGACGGCCGCTGCCAGGCCGGGTTCCGGGCCAAGGGATGCCGGATTGTGGGCTCCGGTCGCCACCGCGGGAAACATGCAAGGTCCCTGGGTTTCGCGTTCGCCCGGAAGCGAGGCTTCCCGGACGGCCGAACGACTTCGCGTCCGACACTGCATGGATACACCCGGATCGTGACGGAACGGCGGCGACAAATGCCGGCGATTTCGGATGGCTGATCCGCGCGCCGCACCTGACTCCGCTTCATCCTTTCGAAACCTTCACGGTGCCCGCGCGCCCGCGCGACAGAAGCCATGCCAGGCGGTAGACTTATGACGGAGCGGCGGCGGCGGGGAGGCGGCCATGGCGCAGACCGGCGGAACGGACCTTGGGGCGGCCCTGAAATCGGCGCGGGAGGTGGCGCGGCGCCTGCACGATTCGGCCGACGCGTTGCGCGCGGTGCTGCCGGTGACCGGCACCAGCCTCGCCCATATGCCGGAGAAGTTCCGGACGGAGGCGGACGCCCTGCTCCACCGTTTCCGCACCCTGCACGGCCTGCTGACCGGGCGCATCCTGCCGGCCGTGCTGGACCGGGAGGGGTTCGAGAGCCGGGGCAAGTCCCCGCGCGAGCTGGGGGACCTGCTGGCCTCCATGGGCCTGATCCCGGACGCCGCCCGTTTCGATACGCTGACCCGCCTGCGCGACCGGCTGCGCGACGCCTTCCCCATCGACCCGGGCGAGGAGGCGGAGCTGGTCAACCACTGCGCCAAGCTGGCCCCGGACCTGATCGCCCTGCTGGAGCGGGTGGAGGGGTAGGCGCCTGAAGCTCCCCTCGCCCTTCGACAGGCTCAGGGTGAGGGGAAAGTAGAGGCTGACACAGAAGATCGGCACACCCCTATCAGTCGTCCTCTCCCTGAGCCTGTCGAAGGGCGAGGACGGCGGCCCGTTACCGGGGCGGGCCGCCCGTCCTGACAGCCCGGCCGATCCCCGCTACACTGGCAGCCATGCGCCTGACCGACGCCGAGATCCGCACCATCAAGTCCCTGGTCGCCGAGCATCTGGGCGCCGGGGCGGAGGTGCGCCTGTTCGGCTCCCGCGTGGACGACCGGGTGCGTGGCGGCGACATCGACCTGCTGGTCACGGTGCCGGAGCCGGTGCCAAGCATGGCGGAACTGCGCCGGAACGCGGCGCTGGAGGCGGCCCTGGGCGACCAGCGGGTGGACCTGCTGATCCACGCCGGCACGGACACCCCGCGCCCGATCGAACGCATCGCCTACCGCGAGGGGGTGGTGATTTAGCGCGGCCTGATCCCCTAACCCGCCACCACCGCCACCAGCCCCAGCACCACCGCCACCCCCACCGCCCACCAGACGGGGCGGAGGCTTTCGCGGGTCTGGGCGAGTTCGGTGGCGGCGAGGGCGCGGACCGTGTCGGGGTGCAGCTTCAGGCCGCCGCCAGCGAGCTGGGCGGAGACGGATTCCGCGTCGCGCAGGAGCTGCGGCAGCTTGCCGGCGATGCTGGCCAGCGCCGTCGTCGCCTCCGCCACCCGCGCCTCCGGCCCCCGGTTCTCGATCATCCAGCGTTCGATCAGGGGGCGGGCCAGTTCCCACATGTTGATGACGGGGTTCAGCACCCGGCCCACCCCCTCCGCCGTCAGCATGCTTTTCTGGAGCAGCAGGAGCTGGGGCTGCGTCTCCATGGCGAAGCGCTCGGTCGTGGCGAACAGCTGGGCCAGCAGCCGGCCAACGGAGATCTCATGCAAGGGGCGGCCGTGCACGGGCTCCCCGATGCTGCGGCAGGCTTGGCGGAACAGCTCCAGGTTCTGGTCGGCGGGGACGTAGCCCGCCTCGAAATGCACCCGGGCCACGAGGTCGTAGTCCCGGTTCAGAAAGCCCACCAGCATGTCTGCGAGGTAGAGCCGGGTCTGGCGGTCCAGCCGCCCCATGATGCCGAAATCGACCGCGACGAGGTTCCCGGACCCGTCCACGAACAGGTTGCCGGGGTGCAGGTCCGCGTGGAAGAAGCCGTCGCGGAAGACCATGTTGAAGAAGGCGTTGGCCGCGTGCCCGAGCACCACGTCGGGATCGTGCCCGGCCGCGCGCAGGGCGTCCACCCGGTCCACCGGGACACCGTCCACCCGCGCGATGGTCATCACGCGCTTGGCCGTCCGGTCCCAGTCCACGGCGGGGATTTGGAAGGTCTCATCGCCCCGGAAGTTCTCCGCCAGCTCGGAGGCGGCCGCCGCCTCCATGCGCAAGTCCATCTCCAGCGCCACGCTGTCGGCCACGGTGCGGACCACCTCCACCGGCTTCAGCCGGGCGAGGCGCGGCTGCACGGCGAGCGCCAGACGCGCCAGCCAGTCCATCAGGTCCAGGTCCTTGGCGAAGGCGGCCTCCACCCCCGGGCGGAGCACCTTCACCGCCACCCGGCGGCCATCCGGCGTCTCGGCGAAATGGACCTGGGCGATGCTGGCGGCGGCCACGGCGTGATCGTCGAAGGCGGCGTAAAGCTCCGCGATCGGGCGGCCCAGCGCCTCCTCGACGGTGCGGCGCGCCTGTTCGCCGGGGAACGGGTCCAGCCGGTCGCGGAGCTGGGCGAGATCGGCCGCAACGGCGTCGCCGACGAGGTCGGCTCGGGTGGACAGCGCCTGCCCCAGCTTGACGAAGCTGGGACCGAGCGCCGTCAACGCGCGGGCGAGACGCTGGCCCTTGCGGCCGGGCACGCCCTTGCGGTTCAGCCGCGCCATGATCCAGGCGAGGCCGGGGGCGACGGCCCGCAGTTCCTCCGCCGGAAGGGCGCCGAAGCGGCCGAGGGTGCGCGCGATGGCGACCAGCCGCACCAGATTGCGCAGATGCCGGATCATGCCTGGTCCGCCGCCCTAGACCCGCCAGGCGGAATGGATGGCGGCGATGCCGCCCGTGAGGTTCCGCACCTTCGCCTGGACCAGCCCGGCCGCCTCGATCCGGCGGATCAGGGCCTGCTGGTCGGGGAAGCGGCGGATGCTTTCCACGAGGTACTGGTAGCTCTCCCGGTCGCCGGCCACCATCTCCCCCAGCCGGGGCAGCAGGCCGAAGGAGAAGCCGTCGTAGGCCTGCTTCAGAACCGGCAGGGTGACGTGGCTGAACTCCAGGCAGAAGAAGCGCCCGCCCGGCTTCAGCACCCGCCGCGCCTCGGCCAGGGCCGCGTCCAGGGTGGCCACGTTGCGCAGGCCGAAGGCGATGGTGTAGGCGTCCACGCTGCGCGCCTTGAAGGGCAGTGCCTCGGCGTTGCCGACGGTCCACTGGATGGCGGGCCCGCCCCCAGTAACTCCAGCAGCCCCGTGCATCAGGCCCCGGTCGATGCCCCGGTCGCGCCCGACCCGGACCATGGCCTCCGTCAAATCGCAGACGACGACGCTGGCGCCCGGCGCCTTGGCGGCCAGCCGGAAGGCGATGTCGCCGGTGCCGCCCGCCACGTCCAGGCAGGTTTCGCCTGCGCGCGGACGCACAAGATCGACGAAGGCGTCCTTCCACAGCCGGTGCACGCCGCCCGACATCAGGTCGTTCATCAGATCGTACTTGGCGGCCACGCTGTCGAACACGCCGCGCACCAGCGGCGTCTTCTCCGCCGGATCGATGGCGCGGGCGCCGAAGAAGCGCCCCTCCTGCCCCGGCGGGGGCGGACGGAGCGGTTCGCCCGAAGCGGGTCGGGGGGAGGGCGGCGGCGTGGAACGATCGTCGGTCATGGCGCCCGCACCCTAGCGCAGGGGGGCCGCCGCTGGAAGCGGGCGCGGCGAAATGGGTAAGGCGACGCTCAGGGCGGCGCGACGAGCGGGGACACGCTCAGCGCGGCCGGGGCCGGCCCGCCCGCCGCTTGCGCGGCCCCTGCCACCAGCGGCGCCAGACCTGGACCTTGCGCTCCGCCCAGATCATGAAGCGGTTCATCGGTGCCTTCAGCAGCGGGATGTCGATCGCCAGCAGCAGCAGGCCCAGCGGCAGCATCCAGACGCCGAGCACCGGCAGGAAGCTGAACACGCCGCCGACAATGCACAGGAGGCCGATGGGTACGCGCACCCAGCGGGCGCGACGGGTGCGCAGCCATGCCAGCCGGTCGCTGAACGTGTTTGGGAGCGCCTGCTCGAGCTTGTCGAAACGGCGGTCGAGCCGGCGGTCCTGCTTGCGCCGCCAGTGGGATTTGCGGGTAGGTGTGCTCACGCTGTCCATGGCCGTGTCTTGATCGACCATCACAACGGCGGAATTGCGGCCGCGTCACGCCGGCCCGTCGCCGAAAGGCGATTGGGGCCTCCACAAAACGGAACCGCCCGAAGGTGTGGCCCCCGGGCGGTTCATATCAGCTGGCGATCCCGTGCGGGACCATGGACCCGGCGGGACTACTCCTCGCGCTGGCCCAGAAGCTGGAGCAGCATCTGGAACAGGTTGATGAAGTTCAGGTAGAGCGACAAGGCACCCATCACGGCGAGCTTGTTGTTGCTCTCCTCACCCCAGCCCTCGGCATACTGCTCCTTGATGTTCTGGGTGTCCCAGGCGGTCAGGCCGGTGAAGACGATGACGCCAATGACGGACACCGCGAACTGCAGCGCGCTGGAGCCCAGGAAGATGTTCACGATGCTGGCGATGACGATGCCGATCAGCCCCATGAACATGAAGGCGCCGAACTTCGTCAGGTCGGCCTTCGTCGTGTAGCCGTACAGGCTGGCGGCGGCGAAGGTGGCGGCGGTGATGAAGAACACCCGCGCGATGCTCTCCCCGGTGAAGACCAGGAAGACGCTCATCATCGACAGGCCCATCAGCGCGCAGAAGGCCCAGAAGAGCATCTGCAGCGTGCCGGACGCCATCTTGTGGAAGTTGAAGCTGATGACCATGATGAAGGCCAGCGGCGCCAGCATCACCACCCACTTCAGCGGCGTGCCGAACACCGCGGCGACGAGCGCCTGCGAGCTGGAGCCGAAGAAGGCGATGAGCCCGGTGATCACCAGGCCGACGGTCATGTAGTTGTAGACCCGCAGCATGTGCTGCCGCAGGCCTTCGTCGAACTGGGCCTGATCGATGGCGCGGCCCTGGGTCGCGTACCGATTGTATTGTCCGAAAGCCATGGGGTCCCTCGACACGGATGTCTGTGAATGACGGCTTCCATATTGGGAGGCCGCCGCCGCGTTTCAATGGAAATCGGCAAGGGGCCATCCCGCCGCGCACCGCCGAACACCTTGAAAAACCACATTATTCGTAATGGAATGTTCGGCGCGGGGCGATCGGCGCCCCGGTTCACACCCCTTCGCCCAGCGATCCCACGGCCGCGTCCACGATGCGAGGCAGGCCCCGCAGGCGGTCCAACTGGTCGGCCGGCGGGTCCTCCGTCAGCTCGAGCGTCACCTCGGTCAGCCCCTGCATGCCCGACTGCCGGGCCGTGCGGCGGGCGCCGGGGAACAGGCGCGCCACATTCTCCTCCAGGCCGGCGTCCGCCTCGCCGGCATAGGAGTAGACGAGCTGGTGGCGGCCGCTCACCGCTGGGCGCCCTGCGCCTGCTCCACCCCCGTTCCCGCCGCCTTCAGCGCGGCCAGATTCTCCCGCAGCTTGGGCAGGCTGGAGCGGGCGAGGTCCGCCACGCTCTGGTCGCCGGACGGGGTCGGCTTGGACGCTTGCTGGAACAGGTTCACGGCGTCCTCGTGCGCGGCGATCTGCTGCGACAGCCAGACGTCGGTGAACTCCGCCGGTGAGGCCAGCCGCAGTTCCGCCAGGGCCGCCGCGCGGCCGGCGTCCAGCTCGGCGGGGGGAGCCGACTCCTCCAGGGAAGCGACGGAGGTGATGGCGTCGCCCATGGCGGTGAAGTCGGTGATCAGCCCCTCGGCCAGCAGCCGCGCCTCCTCGTCGTCGGTGCGGGCGATCGCCATGCGGCTGCTCTCCAGCCCGAAGGTGACGATGCGCAGCGCCTGATCGAGGAACGCCGCGTCATCCTTCGGAAGGGATGTCGCCTCCGGCCGTTCCGGGGAGGGCAGACCCATGCCGGGCGGGCTGGGCGTGGTGGGCTGGCCGGCGCCGCGCGACGTGTCCTGGCCGCCGGTCTGGGCCTGGGCCGCCACGACCGGGGACAGGGCCAGGGCGACCGCCAGGATGCCGGTTCGGATGCGCATGGGAACCCCCTTCATGGGTTGCGTCACCCCTGAAACAGGCGGACCCGCGCCCCCGTCCCCGACAGTACGGCGGCGCGGGTCCGAAGCGTCAGGACGCGACGACGATCAGATGTCGCCGGTGACAGTCTGGCCGCTGGTGGAGCTGGCACCCTTGGTGGCGGTGCTGCCGGTCGCCGCCGTGCCGGTGCCGGTCGAGCCCGTGGAGCTGGACGCCATGGAGCTGGAGGAGGTCCCCATCCCGCCCGTCTCCATCTCGCGTTTGAACTTCTGCAGGTCCATCCGCATCTGCTCCTGCGGTTCGCGCATGAACATCTTCGCGACCATGCGGCCAAGGGCGCCGGCCGGCGGCTCGTAACGGATCACGGCGTGCAGCTCGGTGCCACGCCCGCCCGGGGCCGGGCGGAACTCGACATGGCCCCAGTTCGGCACGTCCGCACCCTGCTGCGAGCGCCACGCGATCCGGCGGTTCTCCTGGTCGTCGGTGACCTCGGCGTCCCAGGACACGTGCATGCCGCCTGGCGCCTTGGCGACCCAATGCGAGTGGCGGTCGTCGATCACGTCGATGCGCTCGATATTGGAGAGCACCTGCGACAGGTTGGAGAAGTCGCGCCAGAACTTGTAGAGATCCTCGGCCGACCGGTTGATGGTCACCGAATGCGAAGCGGTAACCGCCCGGCCCTCATGATCGCCGTCATCGCCATAGCCCAGCCATTCCTGGATGGCCGGCTTGCCGCTGAAGCTCTGCTGCATGACGCCGAGGCCCGCCAGCGCGATGCCATAGCCGAGCCAGCCGCCCCGGCGCAGGCCAAGGGCCGCCATCAGGCCGCCAACCACGAGCGGCGCCATCTGGTAGGCGTTGCCCGTGCCCTGGCCGCCACGCTGGCCCTGGGCCCGTTGACCCTGGGACTGGCCGTACCCCTGGCCGCCGAAGCTGCCGTAGCCGCCATAGCCGCCGCCGTAGCTTTCGCGGCCATAGCCCATCTCGTCGTCGTCACTGTAGCCGCCATAGCCGCCGGCACCCTGGGCGGAACCGCCGGCGCCATAGCTGGAGCCCCCGCGTCCGTACGAGCCGTAATCCGTCATGTCTGACCTCCCGATGGAGACCGGCCCTGGGTTGGATGGAACGGGCCGGGTCAGGTTGGAAACCGTAGGCCCGTCAACAGGCGAGCCGCGCGACCGTTCCGGTCTTTCGGATAGCGCGAACGCGCGGCGCGTCAGTCCGGCGGCTGGCGCGTGGTGCCCTGCCGGACCCCGGGTTCCGGGCTGCGGATATCCTTCTCCGCCGCGCGCTTGTTAGCCTGCGCCTGCTCGGTCTCACGGCGCTTGGCGGCCTCGTCGCCCATGTCACGCTCGGCGTCGCGGGCGTTGGCGTGGGGGTCGGAATGAAGGGCGCCCTCGAGCGACGGTTCGCCCCGCCCCTGCTTGCTGTCGGTCGTCATGCTTCGCTCCTCAGGGGGTCAGGACGACCTTGATGCAGCCGTCCTTCTTGTCGCGGAAGGTGTGGTAGGCCTCCGGCCCGTCCGCGAGGGACAGGCGGTGGGTGATGACGAAGGTGGGGTCGATCTCCCCCTCCTCGATCCGGCGCAGCAGGTCCTCGGCGAAGCGCTTCACATGCGTCTGGCCTGTGCGCAGGGTCAGGCCCTTGTTCATGAAGGCGCCCAGCGGGATCTTGTCGGCCATGCCGCCGAACACGCCCGCCACCGACACGATGCCACCGGGACGGCAGGCGTAGAGCGCCTCGCGCAGCGCGGCCGGCCGTTCCGTCTCCAGCATGAGCGCCGCCTTCGCCTTATCGTACATGCCCTGGAGGCCCTGGGCGGAGCCGAGGCCGGCATGCGCCTCCATGCCCACCGCCTCGATGCACTTGTCGGGGCCGCGCCCGCCGGTGAGGTCGTTCAGCCGCTCCAGCACCGACTCCTTCTCGAAGTCGATGGTGATGGCGCCGGCCTGCCGCGCCATCTCCAGCCGCTCCGGCACCCGGTCGATGGCGATGACCGTGTGGGCCCCCAGCATGAAGCAGCTCTTGATCGCGAACTGCGCCACGGGGCCGCAGCCCCAGACGGCGACCACGTCGCCCTCCTCGATGTCGCAGTGGACGGCCGCCTGCCAGCCGGTGGGGAAGATGTCGGACAGGAACAGAAGCTGCTCGTCCGACAGGCCGTTTTTCGGCGCCTTGATCACGGTGGTGTCGGCGAACGGCACGCGGACATACTCCGCCTGCCCGCCGGCGTAGCCCCCGGTGATGTGGGAAT
Organism: Rhodospirillaceae bacterium; assembly: GCA_029267445.1. Classification (GTDB taxonomy): domain Bacteria; phylum Pseudomonadota; class Alphaproteobacteria; order Azospirillales; family Azospirillaceae; genus JAJUIU01. The sequence continues at coordinate 6,490 of JAJUIU010000040.1, read as the reverse complement.
AGCCGAACAGCCCGGCCGTGGTGTGCCCGAACATCCGGGACGCGAGCGCCGCGTTGCGGTTGCTGTTCTCGCAGACGGAATAGTTGCCCTTGCGGCACTGCTCGCACTTGCCGCAGGTGATGGTGAAGGGCACGACCACCCGGTCGCCGACCTTCAGGTCCTTCGTCTCCGGCCCGACCTCGACCACCTCCCCCATGCATTCATGGCCCAGCACGTCGCCGGACTCCATGAAGGGGATGTAGCCGTCCATCAGGTGCAGGTCGGAGCCGCAGATGGCGCAGCTCGACACCTTCACGATGGCGTCGGTCCGCTCCTCGATCCGGGGGTCCGGGACCGTGTCGTACCGGATGTCCCCCTTGCCGTGCCAGACCAGCGCCCGCATCGTCGTCCTCCGCCGCTTGCATGTCCGGTAACCCGAACAGGTGGAGGTGGCAGTCGTTCCTGACTTTCGGGCCCTACTCCCGCTCGCCTTTCTCCGGCGTCACGCCGTACTGGGCCACCAGGGTCCAGACATGGGGCGGGATCATGGTCTTCATGCGGGCCGGGAAGGCGCGGCGGAGGTGCAGCACCGTCTCGATCGCCTTCATCTCCACCCGCGCGCGGGCGAACTCCAGACCCTTGGGCCCCACCTTGGGCATCAGCCAGCCGACGATGGGCCGCAGCCAGTCCGGCATCTGGCGCAGGGGCAGGCCGCCGGCCGCGAGCCTCGTATTCTCCAGGAAGCCCTTCACGGGGCCCGCCCGCTTGCCGCCGGTGCCGGGGGCGGACAGCCTCACCTCGTCCCCCAGCAGGGACAGCAGCTCCTCGCCCTTCTCATTGCGGACCAGCAGCCACTGCTCCCCCTGGCCGCCCATGTAGCCCACGGTGATGTCGGCCAGGACGTTGGTGTAGTCCACACAGGTCCGGCAGGTCATGGGGAAGAAGTCGGGCGGCAGCTTGGAGATGGGCAGCAGCAGGAAGGGCACCTCCTTCTTCCGCCCGTCGGCGAAGCGCAGCTCGACGTAATAGTCGGCCCGGAACTCCAGATAAGTGATCGTCTCCGGCCGGTCCGACAGCAGGGCCAGGAACTGGTGGAAGCGTTCCGTCGTCGTGTTGTCGGAACAAGGCGTGCCGATGACGTACAGCCGCTCGAGGTCCAGCTCCGCTTCGATGCGCCGCAGGGCGTAGACCTGGCAGGGGATGCTGACGACGGCGAGGCGCCGGTACCCCTTGGCCTTCGCCGGTTCCAGCAGGGCCAGCAGCGGCGCGTAGCCCATCCGCATGCCGCGGCAGAAGGCCATCCCCTCCGCCTTCGTGACGATCACCGGGACCGGGCGCCACTTGTCCTGCGGGTCGGGCGCCATGGTGAGCACGGCGTCGACCGCCCCGGTCTCCAGCAGCCGTTCGGCGATGCGGGTGGTGATGCCGGTCCACTGGGCGCCGGGCTTCGGGCTGGCGAGCGAGGCCCGCACCATGCGGCGGAACGGCCCGAACCAAAGCTCGTCCGGCCGGGCCGGATCGCGGGCGCGGCCGTGGACCAGGGCCTCCATGCCGGCATAGTCCGGCTTGATGAACTGGCAGGCCGTGCCGCAGCGCTTGGGTTCGGCCGTGCGGGAGATGCCGCAGTCGGTGCAAAGGCCGCGCGGTGCGGCTTCCCCCATGGCCGGCGCCCAGACCCCCGTATCGTTCGCTTCCCCGTCCATGCCGCCATCCGACCCTTGCCCGTCGTGCGGATGGTAACTGACAAGCGGCGCCGCTCCTACTCCGGATGAGATGCCCTGGTGGGCGGGTGACGGGCGGCGCATCCCGCCCCGCACCGGCGATCCGTTGGGCTGGGGTAACCCTTAAATGATCATCCGAATACGGCAGTAGGTCCCGTAGATTAGAAGCCTGTGATCGCTTGCGGGGCATGAATGGCTGGACAGAATCCCATGCCGCCGGTTCCCGCACGGGAACCCGAGCGGCTGGCGGCCCTGGGTCGGATGCGGATCCTGGACACGCCGCCCGAGGAGGCCTTCGACCGCATCACGAGGCTCGCGGCCCGCCTTCTCGGCATGCCGATCTCGCTGATCAGCCTGCTGGATGAACGGCGGCAATGGTTCAAATCGCGCCATGGGCTGGCGACCGAATGGACGACGCGGGACATCGCCTTCTGCGCCCACACGATCGCCGACACCGAACCGCTGATCGTGCGGGACGCCACGGCCGATCCCCGGTTCAAGGACAACCCGCTGGTGACCGGCGGGCCGGCCATCCGGTTCTACGCGGGCGCGCCGCTGCTGACGGCGGACAACCTGTCCCTCGGCACGCTCTGCGTCATCGACCAGGTCCCGCATCCCGAATTCGGGCGGGAGGAGACGGAGCTGCTTCACAGCCTCGCCGTCATGGCGATGGAACGGATCGAGAGCCGGGCCCTGGTGGCCGCGCTGCGGGAGGAGAGCGCGAGCCATGAGCAGACCGCCGCCACCCTACGCGACAGCCTGGCCGAGCGGGAGGTGCTGTTGCGGGAGGTGCACCACCGGGTCAAGAACACCCTGCAGGCGGTGACCGCCATCGTCCAGGTGGAGTGCTCCACCATGCCGGTCGGAAGCCTGGCGCGCGACGCCATCGAACGGGTCGGGCGGAGGCTGGCCGTGATGGCGGGCGTGCACGAGGAGCTGTACGCCACCGGCGACCTGCGCAAGGTCGACCTCGCGCGCCAGATCGCGGCGGTGGTGGAGGGCCTGGAGGGCCTTTCCCCCGCGCCGGAGCGGATCCGCATCTCGCTCGATCTGGAACCGTCGCCGCTGGAATCGGAGCTGTCCATGCGGCTGGCGCTCATCGTCAATGAACTGGCGTCCAACAGCCTGAAGCACGGCTTCCCCGACGGCAGGACCGGTCATCTGCGCATCGCCCTGCGCCGTCCGGCCCCGGACAGGGTCGCGCTGACGGTGGAGGATGACGGGGTGGGTCGGCCGGACGGCGCGCCGGCCGCCCAGGGCGTGGGCACCCTGCTCGTCCAGGCGCTGGCCGGACAGATCGGCGCCGATCTGCGGACGATGACGGATGGCGGCTGGCGGACTGAGGTCGATCTCACGATCGACGGAGCATAAGGCGCGATGGTCGGGACGCGCCGCCTTCGCCTGGGCCTCGCCGCCATTCCCACGCTGCTGTGCGCCTGCGCCGGGCCATCCGACGCGGCCCGGTTCGAGGACGGGTTCGAGAGCGGGGATTTCCGCGGCTGGAGCTTCGTCCAGGCGCTGGACCCCCGGCAGGGGCCGGGACAGCCGGGAAACCGGATCGGCACGGCGGAGACCCTTGGCGTGGCGCCCCACAGCGGGCGCTACGCGGCCCGGTTCGAGCGGCCGGGCTGGGCCGACGAACGCCCGCATGCGAAGATCTACAAGGAGTGGTCGTCCATCGGGAAGCGCGACGAGTTCGGCCGCCGGATCGCCCCCCTGCCCAACGGCGGCGACCCGTCGGGCACCTATCGGGCGTGGTTCCTCCTGCCGCCCGACTACGAGGCCGACCGGTCCTGGGTGAACCTGTTCCAGTTCAAGGAACAGGGCCGGCATGACGGGTCCTGGCGGCAGGACCCGAGCTGGTGGCTGAACATCGCCCCTGCGTCGCGCTGGGGCGGGGAAGGCTCACGACCGGTGGTCTTCGTCAACCACTGGGCCAACGACTGGGGCTACACGCCCCGGACGATGCCGCTGCCGCTCGGCCGCTGGTTCGAGGTGCGCGCCGAGCTTCACGAGGGCGACCAGATCGAGTGGTACGTGGACGGGGAGCTGCTGGACGTCTCGCGCCATGAGACCTATCCGGTGGGCCGCTTCTTCGAGCGGTCGGAGGGCTGGGTGTTCGGCGTCGGGCACTACTACGGGATCGGCCACCTCTATGTGGACGACGTGTCCGCCACGTTTCCCGACGCGCGGTCGGGCCCGACCCGATCCACCCGCCTGGGGGATGCCGGCGACTGAACCGCCGCCGCACCGGGCAGCAGGGACAGCAGCAGATCCTCCCACCGGGCGCAGCAGCGCGCGGGCGTGAAGTCGGCCGCCCGCCGCCGCAGCGGGGCCGGATCGGGCGGTGCGGCGAGCGTGGCGGCGATCGCCCCGGCCAGGGCGGCCGCATCGCCGACGGGAACCAGGGGGCCGAGACGCCCCCCCTCCAGCAGCTCGCCCGGGCCATGCGGGCAGTCCGTGCTGACCACGGGCGTGCCCAGGGCCATCGCCTCCACGAGCACGTTGCCGAACCCCTCCCGGACGGAGGAGACGACGACCGCCGCCGCCGCCGCCATGTACCCCGCCGGGTCGGCGACATGGCCGGGCAGCCGCACATGGGCGGCGAGGTCCAGCCGGTCGCGCAGCGCGAGCAGGCGGTTCCGCTCCGGCCCCTCCCCCAGGATCACCAGCCGCACCGGCAGCCGTCCGCGCAGCAGCGCCACGGCCTGGAGCAGCGTGTCGAAGCCCTTGAGCGGCACCAGCCGCCCGGCCGCCACCAGCACCGGCGGCTCCCCCGCCGCGAACCAGGGATCGTCCGGACGGGGCGGTGCCGTGTCCGCGTCCCCGGCCACGGGATTGTGGATGACGGCCACCCGCGACGGCGGCACCCCGGCGAGCGCGGCCATGTCGCGCGCGGCCCCGCGCGAGACGGCGACCAGCGCGTCGGACCGGGAGTACGTCGTCCGGATCAGGGCGCGGATCAGGCGGGGACTGCGGGATTCGGCCGTCTCCGCCGAGAGGACGCCATGCTCCGCCACCACCGTCCGCGCCGCCGTGGCGCCGGCGAGCCGGGCGAGCAGCAGGCTGACGCTGCAGTAGGGGAGCATGCCGACGACGATGTCCGTCCTGGCGGCCATCAGCGTGCGCAGCAGCGGGGTGACGGCGGCTGCCGTTCGCGCCGCTCCGAGGTCGTGGACGGCCACGGCCGGGTGCAGCGTGTCGAGCAGCGCCCCCTCCGCGCGGTTCAGGACGAGTCCCGCCCGCCAGCCGCGCTCCACCAGCCAGCCGGCCAGGATGGCGGTCACCCGTTCGGCCCCGCCGGGCCGCATGTGCGGCAGGTGGAACAGCACCGAGGGCCGACCGTCCGCACCGCCCGTCATGCCGGCACCCGCCCGCGCAGACCGCGCAAGCCGCCGCTGACGCCGCCCCTGACGTTGCCCACCGGCACCGGCCGGGGCGGATGGAGCACGGGCCGCGCGCGACGGCGGCGCGCCCGCTCCATCTGGTGCAGGGCCGCCATGCCCACGGCCAGCAGCACGAACAAGGTCAGGGCGGGCGACTTGGTGGCGAGGCTGTTGTTGCTGGAGATGGAGATCAGGAAGGCCACCGTCATGGCCCAGCCCACGGCGGGCTGCCAACGGGCCAGCCAGAGGATCATGGCCAGCAACGCCGCCACGAAGATGGCGCAGAGGATCATGCCGAACTGCAGCAGCAGCAGGATCCACACATTCTCGATCACCTCCACGTCGTAATAGAAGGAGAGGAGTTCGAGCTTCTCGGCGATGGCTTCCGCGCTGATGCCGAAGACCAGCTCCTCCGGTCGCAGCAGGTCGAAGATGTGGAACGCCTCCAGCCGCGCGTTGGCGCTGCTGTCCCAGTAGAAGGTCTCGACGATGCGCACGCCGGCGTCGAACCAGATGTAGGCCGCCGTGGCGACGATCGGGATCACCACGATGGCCGCCAGCACCCCGACGATGTGGGCGGGCAGCAGGTCGTTGGCGACGAGGCCGCGCAGGAACCGGCCGACGACCAGGACCACCACCAGCGCCAGCGTGATGACCAGGGCCGTGCGGCTGCCGAACCCCACGAGCGCCACGCCGAGCAGCAGGTAGAGGAACGCCTTGCGCCAAGGCCGAACCGGCCAGGCCGCGAGCGCGAAGATGGCGAGCATGGTGGCGAGCGCGTTCGCCAGCGGATGCGCCATCAGGGCGGTGGCGCGGAAATGCACCTCGATCACCGGCTCGTCGCCAACGATGTAGGGCATCACGCGGGAGCCGGTCACCGTCTCCCCGATGCCGATCAGGGCGTTGAGGACGAGGGCCGTCAGGGCGAAACCGAGCGCCCTGCGCGCCAGGGTGGGCGGGGCGTCCAGCAGCAGGAGCAGCAGGATGCCGGGCACCAACAGGGTGTCGACGATGAAGGCCACGCCGGAGCTGCCGTAGCGCACGAGCGAATAAACCAGGACCAGCGCGCAGGCCCCGACATAGGCGACCGGAACCGGAAAGGCGCGCGTCCAGTGCGTGACGATGCTGAAGGGATTGCGCGCGGCCAGCGCCAGCATCAGCGCCAGCAGCACGATGTAGCTGCCCGGGTGGATCTTCAGCACCGGGTTGCCGAAGGGCAGGTTGTAGGGAATGCCCATCAGCACCAGCGCCGTCGGCGACACCAGGATGGAGACGAGTGCGCCCAGCACGGCGACGACCGCCGGCACGCGACGCCAGCGCGCCGCCGCCAGCGCCCGGCGCGACGCCGTCCGGCGTCGGAAGGCGGCCGCCACCGCGGCACCCGGCAGGACTGGCGCCCGCCCC
>JAJUIU010000041.1 GCA_029267445.1 Rhodospirillaceae bacterium | reverse complement strand
GAGAGCGACTTCCGCGACCTGTTCCTGTCGACCCTGCGGTCGCGCGGCATCGTGCTGCTGGGCGGGGGCATGCTGATCGGGCTGTTCACCACGGACAGCGGATACAAGCAGATCCAGCCCTTCTTCGAGGGGCTGTTCCGGGGGTTCCTAGTGCTGTTCCTGCTGGAGATGGGCATGACGGCGGCCCGGCAGCTCCGCGAGTTCGCCAAGGTCGGATGGTTCATGCTGGGCTTCGCCATCGTGGTGCCGCTGATCCACGGCGTGATCGGCACGTTCCTGGGCACGCTGGCAGGGCTGTCGGTGGGCGGAGCCTTCGTGCTGGGCGCGGTGGCGGCCAGCGCCAGCTACATCGACGCGCCGGCCGCCGTGCGCGCGAGCTTCCCCAAGGCGAACCCCAGCATCTATCTGACCGGGTCGCTGGGGATCACCTTCCCGTTCAATCTTATGCTGGGCCTGCCGATCTACTACCAGATGGCGCTGTTCTGGCAGGGGCTGCTGCGCTGAGGCGGTCAGGCGTCGAGGACGGTGAGCTCGGGCCACCGCGCCTTGGCGCCCGCCGCCTTGGCCAGGTGGGCCTTTATAGACCCGCAGCCGGGTGCGGGCCGCAGCACCAGCGCGAAGATGTCGGCGAGGCCGAACGGGGCCGCGACGGTCAACCGGCCGGCGGGGTCCAGCCGGACGCCGACGGCATGGGCCGTGGCGAGCGCGCGGGTCAAGGCGTCGGCCGTGTCCCGCAAAGGCGGATAGGGGCGGCCGTGCGCCTGGGGGAACCAGAGGTGGACGCGCGCCTGGTTGCAGACCTCCACCTTTTCAGCAAGGCCGGGCGGAAAGGCCGCCGCGACCCGCGCCTGCGTCGCCGCCTCCGCCTCGGCCGACAGATCCGGATCGAAGTAGACGAGATCGTAATCCTGGATGCCGTAGTCCGGATGACGGCCGGTCAGCGCGTTCCAGACCGTCTGATAGACCGCACCGGACATGACCATCCAGTCCGGCAGGTCCAGCCGCGCGGCGGTCCGAAGCACCGCCATCAGTGTCGGGCTACCCCGTACATGCGCGGCCAGGCGATCGTCCAGGTCCATGGCAAGGGGTATGCCCCCGCCCCGCAGCCCGGTCAACCGGAGGGATTCAGCGGGGCTCCCGCATCACATAGGGCTTGCCCGCGATGTCGTAGGCGATGGCGCCCTGCGGCACCTCGTTCAGGCTGCGGACGGCGAATCCGCCCAGCCCCTCGTAATGACCGATGTCGCGGGTGTTGATGTAGTAGACAGCGCTGGACCGGAAGATGTGGAAGCCGTCCCGTTCGATCGACACGGTCAGCATCATCTCGGTATCCGTCTCCGGCGGCTTGGACAGCACCGCGTCGGTGCCCAGGCCCAGCGGGATGGCGGTGACCGCCCAGGGAAACGTGTCCAGCAGGTAGGAGCCGACGGCGGCACCGCCGGCCAGGGCCGTCAGCGGCCCAGGCGAGGTCCAGGCGCGGCGGGAGCCCGGCTGGTTGCGGATCAGCATCATGTCGATGCCGATCAGGACGGTGCCCTCCCGCGCCGCCGTCGCCACCGGGTGCCCCAGCTGCACGAAGCGCGTGCGGAGGCTGCTGAGGAAGGCGTCGGCGAACACGGTGCCGTTGCCGCGGATCATCATGACGCTGACGGGTGCCGGCGGCGGAACCGGCTGAGCCAGGTCGGCCGGTGTGGCCTGCCGGGTCAGGTAGGCGGAAACTGCCGAGGCGACATCGTCGGCCACCACGGCCCAATGCCCGGCCGACTGAAGATGCTGCTGGGCCGAGGGCAGGAAGCCGGTGGCGGCGGGGCGGTCCGCGCAGCCGGCCAGCGCCAGGGCCGACATGGCGAGGCCGGCGGCGATCAGGCGCATGGCGGGGTGGGAGGCGCGGTGCTGGGGGCGGTGCGGTCGGGGCATGGGCATGGCGTCCGGGTCCGATGGGTCGGTTTTGCCGGGTCGCCCCGGCCTACTCCCCATGGAAGCAAGCGCCGTGCCGGGAGGGGTCAGCCCGCCGCGCGGCGACCGGATGCCAGACGGGACAGGCCCGCCAGGACGTCGGGCGGCAGCGCCAGGACCATCGGCATCAGTTCCATTTGCTCGATCCGGCACAGCTGCTCGAACACGGTCTGGAGCCGCACGAAGTCCGTCCGCCAATGCTCGTCATCGGCGGCCTCGCGCGCCGCCAGATCGTCGGCCAGCATCTCCACCTCGCGCTGGAGCTCACTGGCCGCCGCCACCGGGTCGGGCCATGCGCGCGTGGCGCCGAGATGGGGATGGAGCGCCGCCATCATCGCCCCGTGCCCCTTCCAAAGGTCGCCCAGGCGGGAGAAGCCGTCCGCGCGCTCCTCGAAGCCCTGCTGCGGGGAATTGCCGATCACCTGCAGGATCGCGCGGGCCGCCTCCTGGTCGGCGATGATGCGGTCCGCGATCATGCTGCTGCCCTCCCCAGGCGCCCCACCGGCGACGCGATCACCGCCGGATTGCGTGCTAACGGGCGGCTGGCCGGACGGTTCCGGGAAAGCAGCGATGACCGCTTGGACAAGACTGTTCCGCAGCGTCGCGTTTATCCGTTAAATGAACAGCAGTATTTTACCTTCATTGTCATCACAGCCCGAAGTTTGGAACCGGTCGCCCACATGACCCCGCACGACCTGATCGCCGTCCTTCAGAAGCACGAGCGCTGGCTGAAGAAGCTGACCAACGGGGCGCGGGCCATGCTGCCGCTGGCTGACCTGCAGGGCCACAACTTCGTCGCCGCGAACCTGCAGTCGGCCAAGCTGTCCGGCGCCAACCTGTCAGACTGCGACTTCAGCGGCGCCGACCTCAGCATGGCGGACCTGTTCGCGGTCCGGCTGTCGCGGGCGATCCTGACCAACTGCAATCTGACCAAGGCGGATCTGCGTGGCGCGCATCTGCGCGGCGCCAAACTCAAGGGCGCCATCCTGCGCGAGGCCGACCTTCGCGGCGGGGCGCTGCTGGACCGGCGCAGCCCAGGCGCCGTCAGCGTGCAACAGGCCGACCTGACCGGCGCGGACATGGACGAGGCGCGGCTGGGCAGCGCCAACCTGTCAGGCGCCGACCTCAGCGAGACGAGCATGTCGGGTGCGGACTGCGAGGGCGCGCAGTTCGCGGGCTGCAACTTCGCGAATTCCACCATGAAGAACGCGAACCTCAGCCGCTGCGACATGCGGGGCGTGAACCTCGCCAACTGCAACATGCAGGGCGCCAAACTGCGCGACACGAATCTGATGGGCGCCAACCTGATGGGCGCCAACCTGCGGAACGCCGACCTTGTGGGCGCCAATCTGGAGGGCGTCGACCTGTCCAGCGCGGACATCAGTGGCGCCAACCTCGTCCGCACGGCCGACAATTTCTCGCAGAAGATACAGGACACGCTCCAGGCCCATTACGTCTGGATCAACTCCAACGGCGCCAAGGGCGTCCGGGCGGATCTGGAGGGCGAGGACCTGTCACACATCGACCTGAACAAGGTGAACCTGAGCGGCGCCAACCTGAAGCGGGCGCTGCTGGTCGGCGCGAAGCTGCGCGAGTGCCAGATGATCATGTCCGATCTCGCCGGCGCCAATCTGCAGAACGCCGACCTGACCGGCTCCACCCTGGACGGGATCAATCTGCGCGGCGCCGACCTGTCGGGCGCCAGGCTGGACGGGGCGGAGGTCGGCTCCGTCGACATCAAGGGCCCCGACGGGAAGCCCACAGGCCGCCTGTGGCCGGCCAATCTCAGCGGCGTCAAACTGTTGAAGGCGAGCCTTGTCCGCGCAAAGCTCCGCAACGCGAACCTGTCGGGCGCCGACCTTCGGCAGGCCGACCTGACCGAGGCCAACCTGTTCGACGCCAATGTGCGCGGCGCGCTGATGGATGACGCGATCATCATCCGGACGGTGCTGCCGCGCGCGGACGATGACGAGGACGACGACTGAGACCCGGCGGGCTCAGGCCGGAACCGCCACCCGCCCCAGCCTGTCCAGCACCCAGTCGGCCCGTGCCGACGGATCGGCGGCGGACTCAGGGACGATCCAGAGCCTGTCCGGTGCGATCCAGCGGCGGCACAGGCCTTCCAGCACGGTCTGGAAATGAAGCTGGAGCCATGGGTTCGGGCTGCGCACCCCATCGGCGGCCGGCGCGAAACGGCCCCAGGGCAGCAGCACCACGGCGGTATAGTCGGCCATGGCCGCCACGGCCCTCTCCAGCAGGGCCGCCGTCGCGGCGGGATCATCGACCCCGTATCCGTTCGACAGCCAGAAGGCCGCGAAATCCAACGGCGTCCGGTCGGTGACGAGGCTGTCACCGGAGGCCGCGAGTCGCCGGGCAAGATCGTCCGTCTGCCGCCGCAGCAGGTCCATGTGGCCCGCCCGCGTCAGCGTGTGGAAGTCGAACCCTGCCTCCAGCATCGCCCGCATCGCCTCCGGCACGATCGCAACGCCGAGGGCGCGCGACACCGTCGTCACCAGCGTGGTCTTGCCGGTTCCGGCACTTCCGGTCACACCAACTCGGTGGATGGGCATGTCACATCTCATAGTCCAAGACGATACTGTTGAATTGTCAGGCGCGGAAGACGATCACGTGTGGCTTGCCCGCCGGACGGACGGGGCCTAGGATGCTCCCCGCGTGTCGGTCCCTCGACAGGGTGAAAAGGGAACACGGTGCGGCGCCAAGCGATCCGGTAACGGATCGGACGGCGCCTACGCCGTGGCTGCCCCCGCAACTGTGATCGGAGAGTCCGCCGCCCCCCGGAGGCTTCAACAGCCCCCGCGGTCGCCACTGGGAGCCCGTTCCAAAGGGTTCCTGGGAAGGCCGGGCGAGCGACGGTGACCCGAGAGCCAGGAGACCTGCCGGCACGTAACGTCCCGCGGCCATCGGGCGGGGTGCCCCGGTGGAACGGCCTACCGTTTGCGGTGACGTGCCCGTTGGTTGCCGTGGACGGAGGCGCGCTTTTGCGTTCCTTGGTCAGACCGACGCCCGAGCGCGCGACGCCATACCGGTGCCGCGGCGGACGTCCGTTCCGATCGGTCCAGGGCGGCCGTGCCGCAATCGACCGCCGCCCCCTGCCGACATCGAAGTCGACCGCGGGGCGCCGGAAGCCCGAACCGCTGGATATGAGCCGAAATAGAACGCCCAGAAAGCCCGGCAAGGCGCTTCGCCTTGCCGCCCTTCCACTGTCGCTGCTGGCCACGCCAGCGCTGGGGCAGACCGCCCCGCCTCCCGCCGCGCAGACTGGTCCCGCCACCGCGCGAATGGCGCCCGTGGTGGTCACCGCCACCCGTATCGCGACACCGCTGGACCGCGCCCCGGCAAAGGTCAGCGTGGTGACCCGCCGCGACATCGAACGCAACGCCTGGCAGACCCTGCCGGAGGCGCTGCGGACGTCGCCCGGACTGAACGTCGTCTCCAGCGGCGGGCCGGGGGCCAACACCTCCGTCTTCCTGCGCGGCAACAACAGCGACCATGTGCTGGTGCTGCTGGACGGCATGCCGATCAACGATCCGGCCCTGTCCGCCGGCGCCTTCAACTTCGGTGACGATCTGCTGGGCGGGCTCGACCGGATCGAGGTCGTGCGCGGCCCCGCCTCCAGCCTCTATGGCTCCAACGCCATCGGCGGGGTGATCAATCTGATCACAGGTGCCGGTGCGGACCGCCCGGCGGTGGCGACCCTCGACGCCGGCCTCGGCAGCGACGGCACCTGGCGGGGTGCTGCGGGGCTGCGCGGCAGCGTCGACCGGTTCGACTACGGGCTGACGCTGGAGGGTTTCAGCACGGATGGCGACAACAACACCCCGTCGCGCGTCGCCTCGCGCAATCTCGGCGAGTCCGACGGGTTCGACAACCTGACCGCCACGGCGAAGGCCGCCTACAGGCTTGACAGTGTGCGGCTGGAAGGCCTGCTGCGCTGGCGCGACGCGGAGTTCGCGCTCGACAATGTGCCCACCGACGACCCGAACTCGACCGGCGAAAGCCGGCATCTCGCGTGGCAGACGGCGGCGGAGGCGGAGCTGATCGCCGGCCGCCTGACGTCCCGCCTCGCCATCGGTCAGAGCCGGTTCGACCGCGGCTTCACGAACCGGGCGGACGCGCTGTCGGTCGGCACCAACGACGACAGCTTCGACAGCGTGCGCACCCATGTGGACCTGCAGAACACCCTGACCCTGCCGCCGGTCGACGCCGTAACGGACGCCGTCCTGGCGTTCGGCGGCAGCTTCAGCCGGGAAGACGCGGAGTTCCGCACCCGCTCCACCTCCGCCTTTGGACCGTTCAACCAGGACGTCGACGCGGAGGCGGACACGGCGGCGTTGTTCGCGCACGCCCAGGCGCGGTTCGGCGGGGCGGTGGATGTGACGGCGGGTATCCGCTTCGACAGCCCCGACGATTTCGGCGACCGGGCGACGTGGCGGGTGGGAGCCGTTGTCCCGCTGCCCGGCACGCCGGCCCGCATCAAGGCCGCCGCGGGCACCGCCTACAAGGCGCCGACGCTGTACGACCGGTTCGGCCGGACCAACTTCGGTTATCGCGGCAACCCGGACTTGGACGCGGAAGAGTCGATCGGCTGGGAAGCGGGCGTCGAGGCGGATGTCCCCGGCTTCGGACGCAACGACTTCGCCGGACTTTCCGCCACCTGGTTCACCAGCGACGTGGACAACCTGATCCAGTTCGACTTCGTCCGGAACACCTCCGTCAACATCGCGTCGGCGGAAATCGAGGGCGTGGAAACCGAGGCCACGGTCCGCCCCGTCCGCGCGGTGGAACTGGGACTGGCCTGGACCTGGACCGACGCGCGCAACGCCCAGACCGGCCAGCGCCTGCTCCGCCGGCCCGAGCACCAGTTCAGCCTGGATGCCCGGATCGAGCCGGTGCGAGGCTTCACCCTGTCGCCTGAGATCGTCTATGTCGGCCAGCGGCTCGACGTGGTTTACGCCGACAGCGGCGGTTTCGTCGGTACGCGGCCGGTCGGCGGCCACTGGCAGGTCAACCTGGCCGCCGTCTGGCGAGTGACGGCGGACGTCAGCCTCTATGCCCGGGGCGGCAACCTGCTGGATCGGACGATCGAGGACCCGAACGGCTTCGCCCGGCCCGACCGGGGCGGCCTTGTCGGCGTCAGGGCGCGGTTCTGATGCGCGTCGCGGCCGCGATCCTGCTGGCGATCTGTCTGGCGTGCCCAGCCCTGGCGGCGCCACCGCAGCGGGTGGTGTCGCTGAACCTGTGCACAGACCAGCTGGCGGTCCTGTTGCTGCCGCCGGAGCGGATCGCGGCCGTCTCCTTCCTCGCCCGTGATGCCGACCTGTCCTACGTGGCGGAGCGGGCCGCGAGCCTGCCGGTGGTCCACGGCACGGCGGAGGAGATCCTGCCGCTCAAGCCCGACCTTGTCCTGGCGGGCACCTTCACCACCCGGCCCACGGTCCGCCTGCTGCGGGCCAGGGGCATTCCGGTGCTTGAGCTGGGCCTTACCCGCGACTTCGACGATATCCGGGACCAGACAAGGACCGTCGCGGCCGCCTTGGGCGTGCCCGAGCGCGCGGAGGCGCTGCTGGCGGAGATGGACCGCCGCCTCGCCGCCGCCGCACCGGCGGCGGAGGACCGGCGCCCCCGCGCCCTCACCTTCGCGCCGGGCGGCTTCACGGCCGGATCGGGCACCCTGTCCGACGCGGTGATGCGGGCGGCCGGGCTGGAGAACTACGCCGCCGGGCGTGGCCTGAACGGATATGGATATCTGCCGATCGAATCCGTGGCGGCCGATCCGCCGGACCTGCTGGTGGCCGGCCGGGAGCGGCCCGGACATCCCTCGCTCGCGGGACGGATGCTGTCGCATCCGGCCTTGGATCGGAGCCTGCCACTGGAAGCGCGCCGACGCGTGCCCGCAGCGCTCTGGACCTGCGGCGGCCCCTTCACGGTGGAGGCGGTGGAACTGCTGGCGGCCGCGCGGCGGGACCTGCGGCGCGGCGGGCCTGAGGTCGCCGCAGCCGGGAGTGATCGGCGGTGAACGCCCCGGCACAATGGGACCGCGCCGTCGGTCCCGCCTTGTCGGCCCTTGTGGCACTGCTGTTCGTCGCGTCGCTGTCGGTCGGCCCCAGTCCCGTGGGGATCGGGACGGCGCTCGCCGACTGGCGCGGCCAGGGCGACGGGACCGCGTTGGTGATCTTCGCGGAAATCCGGCTGCCACGCGCCTTGCTCGGCCTTCTGGTCGGTGCCGTTCTGGGCCTCGCGGGTGCCGCCTTGCAAGGGCTGCTGCGTAACCCCCTGGCCGAGCCGGGGCTGGTCGGCATCTCCCCCAGCGCGGCGCTGGGAGCCGTCGTCGCCTTCTACTCCGGCCTCAGCACGGCCTTCCCGTTGGCGCTGCCTATCGGGGGCATGATCGGGGCCTTCGTCGCCGTCGCCTTGCTATATGCTCTGGCCGGCCGGGACGCCGGGGTAATGACCCTGATCCTGGCCGGAATCGCCGTTGGCAGCCTCGCAGGGGCCCTCACTTCCCTTGCCCTATCGCTTTCCCCCAACCCGTTCGCCCTAACGGAGATCGTGTTCTGGATGCTTGGATCGCTGGCGGACCGGAGCCTGGACCATGTCTGGCTGGCGGGACCATTCATGCTGGCCGGAGCGGTTCTGCTGCTGGCGACGGGACGTGGCCTGGACGCGCTGACCCTGGGGGAGGACACGGCCCGTTCACTGGGTTTCTCAATGGGGCGGCTGGGCGCGCTGGTGATCCTGGGATCGGCGCTGGCAGTGGGGGCGGCGGTGGCAGTGACCGGCGCCATCGGTTTCGTCGGCCTGATCGTCCCCCATCTGCTGCGCCCGCTCGTCGGCCATCAACCGAGCCGCCTGCTGCCGCTGTCGGCGCTGGGCGGGGCGGCGCTGCTGCTGGCGGCCGACGTGGCCGTGCGCCTTGGCGCGCCGGGGCCGGAACTGAAGCTGGGCGTGGTCACGGCGCTGCTGGGCGCCCCGTTCTTCCTGGCCCTGGTGCTGCGCACGCGACGGAGGCTGGCATGAGCCGGCTTGCCGGACGGGACCTGCGGGTCGTCCGCGCGGGGCGCACCATCCTCGCCGACGCCACCCTGTCCGTCGGACCGGGGGAGCTGGTCGGACTGATCGGCCCGAACGGGGCCGGCAAGACGACCCTGCTGCGCTGCCTGGCGGGGCTCATCCGTCCCGATGGCGGCGGCGTCAGCCTGTGCGGACGCGACATCGCGAGCGTTCCCCGCGCCGCGCTCGCCCGCCGGGTGGCCTATCTGGCCCAGGGTGCCGAGGTGAACTGGCCGCTGACCGTGGATCGCGCCGTGGCGCTCGGCCGACTGCCGCATATCGGCCCCTGGCAGCGGCCGGGTGCCGCGGACGCGGCCGTGATCGCGGACGCCATGGAGCGTTGCGGCGTGTCGGACCTGAAGGAGCGGCCGGTGACCACCCTGTCGGGCGGGGAACGGGCCAGGGTGCTGCTTGCCCGCGCGCTCGCGGTTCGGCCGGAGGTTCTGCTGGCCGACGAGCCGGTTGCCGGACTTGATCCCCATCACCAGTTGCGGGTCATGGACGTGCTTGCCGGGCTGGCGGGCGACGGGGCGGCCGTGGTGGTCGTGCTGCACGATCTGACCCTGGCGGCGCGATACTGCGGCCGCGTCGTCCTTCTGGACAAGGGCGCGATCGTGGCCGACGGGCCCACCGGCGAGGCCCTGCGGACGGACCTGCTCGAGGCCGTGTATGGTGTCGGCATGGTGCCCCTGGATGTGGACGGGACGCGGATACTTCTGCCATGGCGACACGCGACGCCGGACCGCTGACGCGATCCCCGACGGATCCGCCTCCCCTGTCCCAGCCATCGCGTTTCGGACGGGCGCTGGCGCTGTCCGTCGGGCTGCACGCCTTCCTCGCTGTCGGGCTGGCCGCCTGGAGCCTGACCCGTCCCACGCCCCCGGTCCTGTCGCCGGTCGATGTCGTCGCTGTGCGCACGCCGGCGGAGCGGCCCGTGCCGAGTGTGGCGGAGAGCGCGGCCGCCGCCATGCGGTCGGCCGTCGACCTTCCCGGCGCCTTGGAGCCAGCGGCTGACCCGCCCGACGTGAAGCCGCCACCGGCGATCCGTTGGCCCGACATTCCGGTCCGGATCAAACCGCCCCGAATCGCCCTGCAGCTTTCACAAGGGCTCCAGGCGCCGGACGCGCCCCCGCCGATACCGCCGTCCGATCCCGTCAACCTGGAGCGCGGGTTCCGGACGGCGGCGGGCCCCGCCGCGCCTTCCCTGCGTCCGGCCCAGGCGCTTGCCGACAATCCGCCGCCCGCCTATCCGGACGAGGCCCGCGGCAAGGGTCTGCAGGGACAGGTCTTGCTGCGCGTCACCGTCTCGCCCGAGGGGGAGCCGCGATCCATCACTTTGGTTGAAAGCAGCGGCTGGGCCCAGTTGGACGATGCCGCGATAGAGGCGGTGGAGGGCTGGCGGTTCCAGCCCGCCCTTCGCGATGGGCGCCCCGAGGCGTCCGCCATCGAGGTACCGATCGTCTTCAGCCTCACCGGCGGGTGACGGAATGCCGGCCGCTCAGTCGAACCCGTCAAGGAAGTCGTCGCCGGATCGGTCGAGATTTGCGATCACACGCGTCAAGGCTTCGATCGCGGCCTGGAGTTCGGGCGCCGACAGCCCGTCGGTCGCCTGCTGGGCGACCTCATGGGCGTGCGGGATCAGGACGGACTGGAGGGAGCGCCCCTTTTCGGTGAGGAAGATGTTCACCTTGCGCCGGTCGGCGGGGTTGCGGACCCGGACGACGAGTCCGCTCCGCTCCATCCCATTGAGCGCGGTCACGGTGGTCGGCTCCATCATGCCGACCCGCTGCGAAAGCTGCCGTTGGGTGAGGCCATCCTCCTCCCAGAGCGCGCGGAGGAAGGACCACTGACCCATGGTGACCCCATGGGCGGCGATGCGCGACTGAAGGGCACGCGAGAAGGCGCGATGCGCGTCGCGCAGCACTTGGCCGAGCCAAGTCTGTCCCGGTGGCGGTTGGGCGCCACCGTCGGCGGACATTGTGGTCTTCTCGTCCTTCTCAGCGACCATGCGGAGTCACACCCATTCGTGGCCAGCCAAGGATGCCGCTTACCGACGCGGTCAGCCAAAGGTCACAGGCCCCGCAGACTTTGCACGCGCGATCCCCGGCCGCAACCGAACCCGTAACCAAGACTAGCACCTTCGACCTGAAGCGTTACCTTTGGTAATCCTGTTGGCGAATTTGCTTGCTTTGCTCTGGTTTGGCAATGGCTCTCCACGATAGAAAAATAAGCTATCGCTAAAAAAGATTCGAAAGAAAAAAACGCTTAGCAATCTAAGTTTATTTGTTCACAGAGTGGCCGCAATATTCGTGGGGTTATTGCATGGTTTGACTGTCCCATGACTTCCCACCCGCCGAGGTGACACTGCGCATGCGGATCAGGCATGCCGGACTCGCATTCCAGGCCGATGCCGATAAGATCGCCTGCGCCCATCTATGCCGCCGCGCCGGACGCCGGTGGATGGACGTTCGAGGGAAAGGAACGAGGCGATGCGGAAGGTGACCCTGGCGGCCACACAGCTGTCCTGCAGCTGGGACCGGGAGGACAATATCCGGAAGGTGGAGGACGCGGTGCGCCGCGCCCACGCCGCAGGCGCCCGGATCATCCTGCCTCAGGAGCTGTTCGAGACGCCCTACTTCTGCAAGGACCAGAAAGCCGCGCATTTCGACCTCGCGGCCCCGGCCGAGGGCCACCCGATGCTGGCGCGGATGAGCCGGCTCGCTCGGGAATTGGATGTGGTTCTGCCGGTCAGCTTCTTCGAACGGGCGAACAACGCCTACTACAACTCGCTCGCCATGATCGACGCGGACGGGACCATCCTGGGCGTCTACCGGAAGAGCCATATCCCCGACGGGCCCGGCTATCAGGAGAAGTTCTACTTCAGCCCGGGAGACACCGGCTTCAAGGTGTTCAGGACCAAGTACGCGATGGTCGGCGCCGCCATCTGCTGGGACCAGTGGTTCCCCGAGACCGCCCGCAGCCTGGCCCTCCAGGGAGCCGAGGTTCTTTGCTATCCGACCGCAATCGGCTCCGAGCCGCACGATGCGAGCATCGACAGCCGGGACCACTGGCAGCGGGTCATGCAGGGACACGCGGGCGCCAACCTGATGCCCCTGATCGCCAGCAACCGCGTCGGCACCGAGCAGGGCGACAGCTGCGCCATCACGTTCTACGGCTCGTCCTTCATCGCCGGGCCGCATGGCGAGAAGGTCGCCGAGGCCGACCGAAGCGGTGAGACCGTGCTGACCGCGACCTTCGACCTGGACGATGTCGCCCGGACCCGCCGTGCCTGGGGCGTGTTCCGTGACCGGCGGCCGGAGCTTTACCGCTCCATCCTGTCCCTTGATGGGCGGGCCTGAGCGGCAGGCACGCGAACGGACCTGACAGGACGCGCCCTGCTTGTGTATGATGTCCGGGCAGTTTCCCGGAGTTGTGCATGGGATGGTCGCTTCGTGCTTGGCTGGTGCCGTTGCTGGGCTCGCTCGCGCTCACCTTGGCTCCTCCCACCGCATCCGCCACGGGTGCGACGGGCACGCCCACCCGTCTCGAGTCCGCCTATTCGGAGCGCGCCGGGGAGCCCCTGCGGCAGTTCGGTTACGACCTGTTCCGCGCTGGCACAGGGGCACCGGGCGCAGTGCTCGGCGCCGTGCAGGACGATCATGTGCTCGGCATCGGCGACGTGCTGCAAGTGAACCTGCGCGGGCAGCTCTCGCGCAGCGGCACGCATCCCGTCGGCACGGACGGAACGATCCTGATGGAGGGCTTCCGTCCGATACAGGCGGCGGGACGGACGCTGGCCGACGTGCGGGAGGAGATCGCGGCCACTGTCGCGGCCGCCCACCTGCAGACCGAAAGCTTCGTCAGCCTGACGAGCGTGCGCCGCGTCTCGGTCCTGGTCGTGGGGGAGGTGGAGACGCCGGGCCGGCACGAGCTGTCGGCCTTCGCCACCGTGCTCGACGCGCTGTTCGCGGCGGGCGGCATACGCCCCGGTGGTACGCTCCGAACCATCCGGGTCGTCCGGCCCGACGGCCGGACGGACACCCTCGACCTTTATGCCCTCCTGTCCGACGGAGTGGCGCCGATGGCCAGCGCGCGCGTGCCGGATGGGGCGCGGATCGTCGTGCCACCGCTTGGCGCCACGGTCGCCGTGGGCGGGCAGGTGAAGCGGCCCGGCATCTATGAGCTTCCGCCAGGGGCGCCCGGGTTGGCGCTGAGCGAGCTGCTGGCGCTGGCTGGCGGCCCTCTGCGGCCGGGGCCCCAGGAGTCCATTCGGCTGGGGTTCGGTCGCGATGGAACGGAGACGGCGCGGCCGGTGGAACCCGGCGGCGCGGCCGAGCTTTACGCGGATGGTGACATACTCATTTACGCGCCGGCGCGCATGGACAGGACTGCCACGGTCGAGTTCACAGGCCAAGTCCGGCGGCCGGGGCCACTTCCCCTGATCCCTGAGGCAGGGCTCGAGGCGCATCTCGACCCGAGCGGCCTGACGGACGAGGCGTACCTCCCCCTGGCGACGATCGCGCGACGCGATCCGTCGACCGGCGGCACCCTATACCTGCCGGTCGACCTCGCGGCGCTGACGTCCGGTGTGCGAGGGCCCCGTCCCGGCCCCCATCTCATGGGCGGCGACACCGTGATCGTTCTCGGTCACGCCGATGTCGCCTACCTGGGGTCCGCCGACGTGATGGGCCTGCTCGCGCGAGGCGTTCATGCGCCCGGCACGTGTCCAGGGCTGGACGCGCTCGCGGCGGTCCTGACGGCCGACCCCGGCGGCGGCCTGGCGGCGGGGCCTCTTGCGAGGGCGGCAGCCGGGCTGGCAGGCCCGGCGCAGCCCTGTCCACCCCTGTTCGCGGAACATCCGGATCTGCTGCCCTATCTCCTGGGCCGGTCCGTGTTCCTGCGCCGGGGCGTGCTGCGGCCGGGGCCCTATCCAGCGGTGGACGCGATCGCCACCGAATCATTGGTGGCGGCGGCCGGCGGACGTGTGCAGGGGCCGCTGGAGATGGTTTCGGGCTCGCCGGACGGGCGTGTCCTCGATGCGGCCCCGTCAGGCGTCGACCTAACGGGCGCCGTCTCCGCCCCCGGCGTGCGAACGGTGTTGGAAGCCCCGACGCTCCGCCGACTGCTTGGCGACGGACGCATCCTCGCCAACGAGGCTTATGGCCTGTTCGCGGTCGTGGAGCGGTTCGATCCCACCGGCGTGCGCGCGGAGTTCGTGCCTTTCGCTCCGCTGGCGGTGATCGCGGGCCGGGCCGACCTGGCCCTGCAGGACCGTGACCGGGTGCACATCCTCGACCGCCGCGATCTCAATCCACTGGATACCGATGCCACGACCGCCCCACCGGCACTCAAGGACTCCAATGGAGCTGGAAGCTTCGACGCGGGAGACAGGGAGGCGGCGGCAATCAACGGACGGAGCCGGCCATCCCCGGAGGCCGCCATCCTGGCGCTGGCACGGGACAACATGATCCGGGTGCGCGGGGCGGTGATGGTGGAGGGAACCTACCCAGCCGCCGGCGAGGTGGGCCTGCCCGATATCGTCGCGGCGGCGGGCGGGCTCTCAAGGGATGCGGACCAGGGGCTGGTCGAGGTGACGCGGTCTGGAGATCCGGCCGAGCGGCTCACCGTCGCGCTCACCGATCCCGCCGTGCGTATCCGCGCCGGGGACGCCGTCCGGATCGCGCCTCGGGCGCGCCCTGGCGGCAGCATCCTGGTGACAGGCGAGGTGGCGCGGCCCGGCCGTTACGACCTTCTTCCCGGGGAGAAGCTGGCATCGGTCCTGGAACGGGCCGGCGGTCTGACCCCCCAGGCCTACCCGGACGGGGCCGTCTTCACCCGTGTGAGCGCCCGTCGGGCGGAGGAAGAGGGGCTGAGGCGGGCAGCCACCGAACTGGATCGTGGACTGGCACTCGCCCTCCTCCGACAGGACCCGCCGGACGGCACCCGGGTGGAACTGGTCCGGCAACTGGCCGACACGTTGAGGACAATGCCCGCCGTGGGAAGGATCACGGTGGAGGCGGATCCGATTGTTCTCTCCGTAAGGCCTCAGGAGAACATCCTGCTGGAGGACGGCGACCGCATCCACATTCCGAAACGGCCTCTGACCGTCACGGTGTCCGGCGAGGTGCTGTCTCCGGCATCGCTCCAATTCACGTCCGGCAAGAAACTGGACGCCTATCTGCGGGAGGCCGGCGGGCTGACCCGGTACGCGGACTCGCGGCGCATCTTCGTGCTTTACCCGGATGGAAGCTCAGAACCGGTGCGTGGCCGAACGGGACGCCACCGTTTGCTCAGCATTCCGCCCGGCGCAATCATCGTCGTCCCGCGCGATCCAGAGCCGTTCGAGTTCCTTCCGAATGCGGAGAGTTTGGCAAACGTCCTGGGGCAGCTGGCGATCGCCGCCGTCGCCCTTACCGTACTGGTGGGTCAATGAGCCCGCCCCCCCTTCTTTCCATCATCACGGTGGCGAAGGACGACCGCGCGGGCTTCGCGCGGACACAGGCATCCTTGACCATGCAGTCGTACACGGGGTTCGAATGGCTGATCGCCGACGGGGGATCGCAGGACGGTACGGCGGAAGACGCCTTGGCGGCGTTGCGGAACGGGCATGCGGCCTGGGCCGACAGCAGGGCCGACGACGGCCCGTATGCCGGCATGAACAGGGCGCTGCCCGTGGCGCGGGGCGGATACGTCCTCTTCCTGAATGCCGGCGACTGTCTGGTCGACAACGAGGTGTTGCGGCGCCTCGCTGAAACCGTCGCCAAGAGGCCTGCGCCCGACATCCTGCTGGGCGACGCCCTGGAGCGGAGCGCGACGGGCCTCCTTCGCCGCAAGCGGGCGCGCCCGCCAGCATGGATCATCTATGGCATGCCGACCCACCACTGCGCGATCCTCTACAGTCGGGCGGCGCTCGCCGGCAGGCGCTTTCCCGAATCCCTGTCCATCGCGGCCGATTACGCGCTGACGGCCGGATTGATAGCGGGTGGCGCCACCGTCACCCGGTGCGGTTTCCCGATTGCCGCATTCGCCCCCGGAGGCCTGTCCCAGGTCCAGGCGGCGGCCGGAAGGCGGCAGCAGAGAGGGGTACGCCGCGGTACGCTGAAGGTGAATCCGGTCCTCGGGGCCATCGTCGAGGCCGGTCAGAGTTGCGCGGCAAAGCTGCGTATCGCCCTTCCCAGAATTTACGATACGCTCCGCTATGACGGCCGTGACGAGGAACCCAAGGCGAGAGACCAGGAAGCATCCTGTTCCAGTTCGCGGCATGGGGTTCGCTGGCACAACCCTGCGCCGTGATACTACGACCGGAAGCTTGTATCCGAAGTATGCACCGGCCATGTATAATTTGTTTTGCTTGCTAAGGTTCATGCTCTATACGTGAGGGGCGCCGTTCAACGTTGGAGATCGTAATGAGCGCTAAGAAGAGCTCGAAGAAGGCCTCTCTCGCGAAGGCTTACTCGCTGTCCAAGCGTGGCGAGGGCCCGAACCCGATCGACATCCATGTGGGGCAGCGGCTGCGGCTGCGTCGCACCCTTCTCGGCCTCAGCCAGGAGACGCTCGGCGAAGCCGTCGGCATCACCTTCCAGCAGCTTCAGAAATATGAGCGCGGCGCGAACCGGATCAGCGCCAGCCGCCTGTTCAACCTGTCCCAGGTCCTGGGGGTCCCCGTGACCTTCTTCTTCGAGGATCTGCCAGCACAGGGACCGCAGCTCGGTACTGAGCCGCCCAGCGAGACGCAGGAGTTCGAATCGATGGCCCGGCGGGAGACGCTGGAGCTGGTGCGCGCCTATTACCGTATTCCGGAGGAATCCGTGCGTCGCCGGGCCTTCGAGCTTGTGAAGGCGCTGGCGGGCGACGGCGAGGAGCCGGTCTGACGGTTCAAGGGACTGTTGCCGCTTGCCGCGCGCCGCGCCTCGGCGCGTGACCACGCGACCTTGTACGCAATCTGCCAGTAGTAGAAGGCCCGGGCCAGCGCATGATGCAGGCCCGGCAATCCGTCCAGCGCGCCGAGGCGGATGACATAGGCGTGCAGGAACACGAACAAAGGCCGCGCGGGCAAGCGTGCGAACAGGCGCTTGAGCAGACGTCGCCAAGGCCCCTCCGCCGCGAGCAAGGCGGCGCGCCGCGCAGGCTCGGCCGCCAGCGCCGCTTCCCAATCGCTGTAGCGGTTGTGCCGGGAGAACCAAGCCGAAGGGGGCTTCCGATCCTCGTGGAGGAGATGTTCCAAAAGCCGTTCGACGGTCCCGTCGACCAACGGCTGATAGTGCCCCTCCACCTCCCACATCGTCGGCACGTCGAGGTCGCGGCATTCGGGGAATCGCACGCGCCCCCGCCGCATCAGCGCGATCTTGCTGTAGCGGGGCCCGAACCGAAGCGCCCGCCCCAGCACCACCGGCCTGCTGTCGAGCATGAAGGCGGCAACCTCCGGCGGCGGTCCGGGCGGGGAGAGGCGATGGGCGAGCTGCGCGGCGAGAGCCGGGCTGACGCGTTCATCGGCATCGACGAACAAGACCCATTCGCAGGCGAACGGAAGCGTGTCCAGGCACCACTGCTTCTTCTTCGGATAGCGCCCATTCCAATCGAAGGGGACGAGGGTGGCGCCCTGGGCGCGGGCGATCTCCGCCGTGCCGTCACCGCTCGCGCTGTCGACGACGAACACTTGCGCGAACCCGTCCAGGTTGGCCAGACAGTCTGGCAGGTTGTCGGCCTCGTCACGGGTCATGACCACGACGCTGGCCGGGATCGGGGCTTCTGCACGCGCCCGCCCCTGGCTCAGCCGGAATGCCGCGTCCATGCCACCCCCGCATAAAGGCAGATGAGCCCGGCGGCGAAGCCGACGAGGGCGCCGAACGGCAGCAGGACGGTCGGGTCCGGCCAGTCCGGAAGGGCGGCAGCCGTCGGCGGCACGACGCTGTCCGCCGCGAACGGGAGGTCGACCGAGATCATCATCCGGATCCGCTCCTGATCGCCCAGAAGGCTCGTCATCGCGATGCGATGCTCCTGGATGGTGACTTCGGTGAGGCGTCCGCGCAGATAGTCGATCTCCACGGCGATGCGCCGCCCGGCCTCGTCCCGGATCAGCCCGTCGGCCACGGCGTGGAGGCGGCCCAGCAGGCGCAGGGCGAAGGCGCGGTCGCGATGCTGGTATGTGACGCGCCGAATCGGGCTTGTCCCGACCCGCTCGATCCGGATGGAGCGGGCCAGATAGCGGCTGAGCTGTTCGGCGTCCGGCGGCGACCAGGCGGTCTGGCCCGCGATCCCGAAGAAGAGGCGCCGGACAAGGAACCCGGGCGTGGCGGGCTCGCGCCAACGCCCGGCGGCCGGATCCCAATGATGACGGAAGATCGTGGTCATGATCTCCGGATCGGCGGCGAGCCCGGCCGCGACCGGAGGGGCGGTCAGCAGCTCCAGATAGCGCGCATAGTCGGACAGCGCCTCCTCGCCCGAGCCGGGCTCCGCCAAGGCGCGGGGGAGTCCGCCGGTACCGGCGGGCAGCGCCGGTCCCATCCCCGCAGGCCCGAGCCGCGAGGTCGGTCCGACCATCATGGTGGCCGTGTAGCGCGGCTCCAGCACCCAGAGCGCGGCGAGGGTGAGGCACAGGCCGGCCACCGTGGTGCCGAGCAGACGCAGGCGTAGGCGGACCAGATCGGCCAGGAGGCGCCCAAGCGGGGCTTCGCCCTCCGCCGCGAGGTCAGCCATGCGGCACCTCCGGCGCGGACAGCGGTGCCGGCGCCCGGACGCCGACGTGACCGGCGGCGTGAAGGGTGGCCCGGCAGATGCGGGCGAACTGGGCCGCCGCCATGTCCGCCGTCCAGCCGGCACCCAGGACGGACGCCGCCGTCGCCGCGTCGGCCACGGCGACCGGATTCCCGCACAGATGCTCGACCAGTGCCGCCAGACGATCGCCACCCTCCGGTGGGACGATCCACCCGGCGCCTGATTCGCGGATCGTCCGCGCCGCGTCGCAATCCCCGGGTCCCGCCAGGATCACGGGGCGCCCGCTGGCGAAGGCCGCCTGCACCTTGCACGGCACCAGCAGGCCCCCGGCCCGCGCGTCCAGCAGGGCGAGGTGGACATCGGCGCCGGCCGCGAGATCGCGGAGCGCCCCTTCGGACTGGCGGGGAAGCAGGACGAGGTTCGCCAACCCATGCCGTTCGACCGCCCGCGCCAGCCCGTCGCGGCGGCGGCCGCCCGCGACGACGACGAAACGCACCTCGGGACGGCTGCGCAGGAGACGCATCGCCGCGCCGACCAGGGTGTCCACGGGGTGAACGAGGCCCAGCGTTCCGGCGTAAAGCACGGTGAAGCCGGGCGACCGGGCGGCATCGGGCGGCCGAGGCGCCAGCGAGGGCTGGGCCCAGTTCGGCAGGACATGCAGCCGGTCCCGTGGCACGCCCCGGTCGGCGAGCCGCCGCGCCATGCCGGGGCCGATGGTCACGACGGCGTCATGACGGCGAAGGGCGGCCGTCGAGAGGCGGGCGAGCAGGCGGACGACCACCGGAGGCGGCGCCCTGCCCGCGACCTCCAGAAGTTCGGGATAGAGGTCCTGCGACCAATGGACGGCGGCCCCGTGGCGCAGCCGCAGCAGGGGCCCCAGCAGGCAGAGCAGCGGCGGATCGGTCATGGTGACGACCAGATCGTGACGGGGCAGCAGGAGGGCCCGGCGGACCACCCGCATCATGGCGGCGAGATAGCCCGCCGCCCCCGGCCAGACCCCGCCGGCGCCGGTCCGCATCACGGCCACCCCCGGCGGATCGCAGGGTTCGTCGGCCCCGCCGTCGCTGACGATCGTGACCCGCCACCCCGATTCGGCAAGCCGCGCGGCCATGTCGGCGACGATCCGCCCGGTGGCGCCCGGCATCGGCGGCAGCACGCGGTTGAGGAACAGGATGGAGGGACCGGGCGACATCGCGCGCGCCACCGTGGGTTCAACGGCTGACCAACTCTTGCAACCCGGCCAGAATGCACAGCCGCGCGACATCCTACAACAGAATTCAACTTGTGCGCCTAGCCACCGCCCCCGCACCCATCAGCAGCATGCTCAGGCATATGCCGAAGCACAGATACTTGTAGCTTGTGTGCAGCAGGAGGCCGGACAGCAGCGGCGGTGCGCAGGCCAGGACGATGTCCGGCCGGGCCCGAACCGCCCGGCGCAGGATCGGCAGGAAGGCCGTGAGATAGAGGAGCAGCGCGGCCACCCCCAGAACGCCGCCCTTCAGCAGGGCGTACCCCAGGGCGCTGTGCGTATAGGAGACCTGGAGGCCGCCGACGGCGGGGTTCGCCAGCAGGGCACCCCACCCCTGCCCGAACAGGAAGGCCTGGGGCGACGCGGTCACCTGACGCAGGACGGCGAGGAACTCAGGCCCACGCAGGTTGAGGCCGACCGCGTCCGTCTTGGCGAGCAGCAGCCCCAGCGCGCCGTCCATCGACGCACCCCAGGCCAGCATCGCCGCCAGGGCCAGGGCGCCGACCGCCAGCAGTCGGGCCGGGCGGCGCGCCGCCCAATGCAGGCCGGCGACGAGCAGGGCGGCCCCCGTCAGGGCGACGGCACCACGATGGACGGCGGCGACCAACGCGGCGAGACAGACCGCACTTCCCGCCAGGAGGGCGAGACCGAGCGCGGCGGCCAAGACCCCGCGCCGCAGCAACGGCACGCCGACCAGCACCAGCCAGACGGCGGCGAAGGACACGGCCGCGCTGTTGAGCAGGTAAAGGTCCCCGTCCCCGTGGGCCGCACGCCCGATGCCCTGGATGGTGCCGCCGCCGTCGATCCACCATCGCAGGGCGAACCCGACGCCGGCCAGGGCGAGGGCATGGGCGAGGAGATCGACCGCGCGCGCCGGCAGGGCCAGGATCGAGCGGTGCAGGAGCAGCGGCAGGAACAGGAAGCCGAGGGGCAGGACGTCCCGCACGATGTCCGCCATCCCCGCCCCCGCCAGCATGCCGACGACGAGCGGCGGCCAGAGCAGGAGCAGGAAGGCGGTGGCGCCAAACGCCTCGAACCGGTCGGGTGCCGTCAGGGTCTGTCCCGCAAGCAGCGACAGCGGGCGGCTGACGCCGACGGCGGCCAGTCCGGCCAGGGCGATGGCGAGTTCCGCCGTGCCGATGCCCGGCGGCGCCGGGGCGCTGAACAGCCCATAGGCCAGCAACGCGAGCGCCAGGGCCGCCAGACGGATGGGCGCCAGGGCGGTCCGCAGCGGCAGGGCGAGCGTGGGCGAGTGGGTCCGGACCATGTTCCACCAGGACGTGCCGACGGAGCATGACACGGCCGGGCCCCCGCGCCCAGCGGGGCCGGCGCCTCTAAGGTGACATCTAAGGTGACAAAGGTGACATCTAAGGTGACAAAGGCGACATCTAAGGTGACATCAAAGGTGACATGGGAATCGAGGGATTCCAGTCACTTACGCCCTCTAAGGTGACAAAGGTGACATCATTCGTGCGGGATCGCCCCGCCAGCGTGCGGCCATGCACCGACCGCCCCCTTCGGAACGGGGCGATGCGCGGCGCTATTCACGAGTCCAAGATCCGTGGGCCCGACGGAGCCCATGAGAACGAGAACATATCCGGAACACGCGGCGCTTGAAAGTGGATTGAAGTGTGCGGGCCGACGGACGATCCGCCCGGCCCTGGACGGCGGCGGCGGGCTGTGCATCATCGGCGGCATGACGCGCCATGACGAACTACCCCTCGCCCACACCCGCCCCGGCACGCGGCGGGTGCTTCCCTTGTACCGCTTCGGCCGGCCGGGGGCGCGGCCCAAGACCTACATCCAGGCCGGGCTGCACGCGGACGAGACGCCGGGCCTTCTGGTCGCCCGGCATCTGATCGACCGTCTGGCAGAGCTGGATGCCGCCGGTGCCGTACGGGGGGAGATCGCGGTGGTGCCGGTGGCCAACCCGATCGGCATGGATCAACCCCTGCTGGGCGGGCGCATCGGCCGGTTCGAACTGGCGACCGGCGTCAATTTCAACCGGGACTATCCCGACCTCGCCCCCGCCGTGGCGGAGCGGGTGCGGGATCGGCTGGGTGCCGACGTGTCCGGCAATGTGGACATGGTGCGCGCGGCCCTGGCCGAGGCGCTGGCCGCCCTGCCGACGCGGACGGAAGGGGACAGCCTGCGCAAGACCCTGCTGTCGCTGGCGATGGACGCCGACGTGGTGCTGGACCTGCACTGCGACAGCGAGGCGCTGATGCATCTCTACACCATGCCGGCCCTGTGGGACGGGTTCGCCGATCTGGCGGCACGGCTGGGCTGTGCGGCCGCGTTCCTGGCGGACGTCTCGGGCGGGGAGCCGTTCGACGAGGCGTGCTCCGGCTTCTGGCCCCGCCTGCGCGCCCTGGTGCCGGCGGAGGTGCCGCTGCCCGACGCCTGCGCCGCCACCACGATCGAGCTGCGCGGCTACGAGGCCATCGACGACGCCCAGGGGGCCGCCGACGCGGCCGCGATCCTGGACCATCTGCGGGTGCGCGGCGTGCTGGCGGGCGATCCGCCGCCCGCCCCGCCCGCCTGCGCGCCGACCCCGCTGGCCGGCCTGGACCGGGTGACGGCACCCGTGGCGGGCGTGGTGCTGTTCACGGTGGAGCTGGGGGAAACGGTCACCGCCGGCCAGACGGTGGCCCTGGTGCTGGACCCCTTCACCGGCGCACGCCACCCCTGCACCGCGACCACGGCCGGCCTGGTCTGGTCGCGGCAGCACCGGCGCTATGTGAACCCGGACGAGATGGTGGTGGTGATCGCCGGGGCCGAGCCGCTGGCCGGCAAGGGTGCCAAGCTGCTGACGGCGTAGGCCCGGTCAGGCGCGGAGGCGCCCGCCTGAGCGCAGCCCCGTGTTCCGATGGAGGGAAACGCGTCGGCACGGGTCGCCTTCTGGAACATGGAGCGCGGTCGGCGGGTTGGTACATCCGTGCGGAGGGGACCCGGAGCATGCGCCCATGTCCGGGCCCCGCGACCTGGGTGTGCGGCAGTGGAAGATGACATTTCCCCCGAGGAACGGCTTACGGCGGTCGCCGCCAACTTCCCCGGACTGATCTACAGGCGCGTCCTGCATCCGGACGGACGCGTCAGCTACCCCTATCTCAGCCCCGGCATCGAGGAGCTGGTCGGGATGACGCCATCGGAGGGGACACGGATCACATCCCTGGAGGACATCGCCCGCCGCATCTTCCCGGAGGACAGGGACAGGTGGATGGCGACCATCCGCAGGACGGCAGAGACGCTGGATTCGTTCAAACTGGAGGGGCGCGTCATCGGGCCGGACGGTTCCACCCGGTGGGTGCGGACAGCCGCCCGGACCCACCGTCGCGGCGACCGTTCCATCGTCTGGGACGGGGTTGTCCTGGACGTGACGGACCTGAAGCGGGCGATCGCGGAGAAGGACACCCTGATTCACGAGCGGAACCTGCTTTTGCGAGAGGTCTATCACCGGGTGAAGAACAACCTGCAGGTCGTGGACAGCCTGCTCAGCTTCCAGGCCTCCCGCCTTCGTGATGCCGAAGCCAGGAGCGCGCTGGACGAGCTACGCGGCCGGGTACATGCCCTCGGCCTCGTGCACCAACAACTGATGCAGTCCCGCGACCTCGCCACCTTCGACATCCGACCCTTCCTGGAGGAGCTGTGCGCCAATCTGGCAACCTTCACGGGGGCTGGGGACCGGGGGATCACGGTGAGCGTCGAGGCCGACACGATGCTGACCGATTTGGATTTCGCCATTCCCATCGGACTGCTGGTGACGGAGTTCGTAGCTGGAGCCCTCAAGCATGGGTTCACCGGCCAGAACACGGGCCATGTCGCGGTGGCGCTGAGGCTTCCCGACCCGGACCAGGTCGTCCTTACGGTGAGGGATGACGATCGAGATGGGGCCCCCCGGTCGCCGATGACGCCGGGAACCGTCGGTTGGCGGATCACGCGGGCCCTGGTGACGCAGCTCGAGGGCGAGATCGCGATCGACCGGCGGAACGGCACCGAGGTTACGATCGTCGTCCCCCGGCGGGAGGAAACATGACGCTGCCGGATGCCTGTGTTCTGATCGTCGAGGACGAGGCGCTGATCGCCTTGGCGCTCTGCGATGTCGTCGAGAATCTGGGCTTGCGCGTCTGCGGCACGGCCGCGACGGCCCTTCGCGCCATCCAACTCGCGACTGAGCATCGTCCGATGCTCGTCCTCATGGATGTCCGGTTGAAGGGCAAGGAGGACGGGGTCTTCGCCGCGAAGGAAATTCATCGGCAGCATATCGCCCCGGTCGTCTTCATCACCGGCTCACGCGAGCAGGAGACCATTGACCGCATCCACCAGGATCATCCGGCGGAGGTCCTGTTCAAACCGATCCTGCCGGAGCAGCTGGAAGCGTCGATCCGGAAGGTGCTGGGCGGGCCTTCCTGAGGGCGGGCGCGCCGACGCTAATCCTCCACCCCCGCCAGCATCTCCTCCACGCAGGTCTGGACATCCAGAGCCTCGCGGAAGCTGGCCAAGGGGTGGGCGCCACGGTCGAGCCACGCGGCGACGGCGTCGAGCTGCGCCATGCCGGGACCGCTCGAGTCCTTCGCCTCCCGCACCGGCTTCCAGCCGCCCCGGTCCGCCATCTCAAGGTGGCGCCAGTCGACCAGCCGCAAGGCGCCCCGCTCGCCGGTGACGACCATCTCGTTCTTGTCGTCGGCGGCGATGCGGCCGACATGGCCGGACAGGTGGACCCCCACCCCGCCCGCCGTCAGGGTCGCCAGCAGGTCGCGTTCGGACAGGGCCGGATCGGCGGGCCAGTCCACCGTCGCCTGGATCACCTCCAGCGGGCCCAGCAGGCGGCGCAGCGCGAACAGGAAGTGGGACACCACCTCCCGCGTGAAGCCCCCCTCCGCCCGGCCTGCGAGCCAGGGAGCCGCCCCCTTCTGCCAGGGCCGGGGCCATTCGCGGAAACCGACGCTGACCGCCGCCCCGCGCACCGCGCCGATCTCCCCCTCGGCGATCAGGCGCTGCATGGCCAGGATGGCCGGGGCGCTGGCGAGCACATAGTTGACGGCGGCGCGATGGCCTTCGCCCTCCACCCGCGCCACCACGGCGGCGGCCTCCGCATGGTCCACCGCCAGCGGCTTCTCGCACAGGACCGGAAGGCCCCGGTCGAAGGCGAGGCCCGCCTGGGCCATATGGAAGCGGGGCGGGGAGGCGACGTAGACGAGGTCCAGATCGCCGCGCGCGACCAGCGCCTCCGGCCCCGGTTCAAGCGCCAGTCCCGGCGCCAGCTCGCGCGCGAGGGCGCAGGCCTCGGCCGAGGGGTCCCAACCGGCGACGACCTGGAACCGCCCATGGTCCAGCATGCGCTGAACCATGCGCCGGCCCATGATGCCGAGGCCGATCACGCCGACGCGGAGAACGCTCATCCGTCCCGTCCCAGCAGCTTGTAGAAGAGCACCGTCGCCCGCATGCGGCCGGCGGGGTCCAGGGCATAGTCCGGGATGCTGCCCGCCGGAACCCAACCCAGCTTGGCGTACATCGCCTCGGCCGGGTCGCCCTTGGCCGTGTCGAGCACCAGGGTGGTGAGCCCGCGCGCCCGCGCCAGCGGTTCCACCGCCCGCATCAGGGCGGCGGCGATGCCCTGCCGCCGGGCGTCGGGGTGCACCATCATCTTGGCCACCTCCCCCCGGTGCCGCTGGTTCTCCATCGGCACGGCGTGGAGCTGCACCGTGCCCAGGACCCGCCCATCCCGCACCGCAACAAGCAGATCGCAGCGCCCGTCGGCGACCATGTCGGCGACCTTGAGCCAGAAGGCGTGGGCCTCCGCCTGCTCCGGAACATGGCGGAAACTCACGGAGGCGCCGCCCCGCACGGTCTCCCGCAGCAGGGCGGCGAGGGCGTCGGCATGGTCGCGGGCGCCCCCGGCGTCCAGCCGCAGAATGTCGATTCCCGCCCCCTTCATGGACTCTTTCCTTCGCAAGTGCGAAATTCCTGTTACGATCATATTCGGGCGGCTGCGGACCGGTCGCCCGCAGATCGGACATTTTTCGGTTCGTCGTCGCCGCGGGCGCTACTCCGGCCCAAGGTGGGGCACCATGTCAACGATCTGTCATGTTCGTACGGTCATGGGAACGTCATCGGGAGGCGGTCATGGAACTGTGGCGGTTCCAGCGCGGCGATACGCCGGTGCTGCTGTCCATGCCCCACTGCGGCACGCATCTGCCGCCGGAGATCGCCGCGCGGATGTCGGACCGGGCCCGGACCCTGCCGGACACGGACTGGCATCTGGACCGGCTGTACAATTTCGCCCCGGCGCTTGGCACAGGTTTCCTGGTGCCCACCCATTCCCGCTATGTCGTCGATCTGAACCGCGATCCGGACGGACGGTCCGTCTATGAGGACGTGGCGAACACGGGCGTCGTGCCGGTGCAGGATTTCGACGGCCAGCCGCTGTACCAGGACGGGGCGGGCCCCGACGCGGCCGAGATGGCCGGCCGCATCGCCGAATACTGGCGGCCGTACCACGCCAAGCTGTGGGACGAGCTGCAGGCCCTGCGCGCCCGACATGGCGTGGCCGTGCTGTTCGAGGCGCACTCCATCCGCAGCCGGGTGCCGCGCCTGTTCCAGGGGCAGCTTCCCGACTTCTGCCTGGGCACGGCCGACGGCACCACCGCCGACAAGGGGCTGACGGGCCGGCTGCTGAACGTGCTGCGGGCGGACGACGACGCCTCCTCCGAGCTGAACGGCCGGTTCAAGGGCGGCTATTCCACCCGCCTGTACGGCCGTCCGCGCGAGGGCATCCACGCCGTGCAGCTGGAGATCGGGCGCCACCTCTACATGGACGAGGAGGCACCCTTCCGGTTCCGCAGCGACCGGGCCGGCGAGGTGCGCCCTGTGATCGAGATGCTGGTGCGCACGCTGATCGACTGGGCGATGGCCGAGTCCGGCCGCCGCCGGTCCCGCGCGGCGGAATGACCGGCAGGCGCTCCCGGCCGGTGCCGCCTCAATCCACGATGTTGTAGCCGCCGTCGATGTATTCTACCGAACCCGTGACGGCCCTGGCGGCGTCGCTCGCCAGGAAGGCGGCGTAGGCGCCGACATCGTCGATGGTGACGAGCTGGTGCGTCGGCGCGCGGTCCGCCGCGCGGGCCAGCAGCTCGTCGAAGCGGTCAATGCCGCTGGCGGCGCGCGTGGCCAATGGCCCCGGCGACAGGGCGTGCACCCGGATGCCCTTGCGGCCCAGCTCGGCGGCCATGTAGCGCACGGTGCTCTCCAGCGCGGCCTTCACCGGGCCCATTAGATTGTAATGCTCCACCACCTTCTCAGACCCGTAGAAGGTGACCGTCTGGAGGCAGCCGCCGTCGGTCATCAGCGGCTCCGCCAGCCGGGCCATGCGGATGAAGGAATGGACGGAGACGTCCATCGCCATCAGGAACCCGTCGCGCGTGCAGTCCACCACCCGGCCGTGCAGATCCTCACGCGGGGCGAAGGCGATGGAATGCAGCAGGAAATCGAGCCGGCCCCAGCGTTCCCGGATCGTCTCGAACACGGCCTCCAGCTGTCCCGGTTCGCGCACGTCGCAGGGGACGACGATGTCGGCACCCAGCCCCTCCGCCAGGGGGCGGACATGCGGTTCCGCCTTGGCGTTCAGATAGGTGACGGCGATGTCCGCCCCCATGTCGCGGAACGCCCGGGCGCAGCCATAGGCGATGCTGCTGCCGTTTGCGATGCCGACGACGAGGCCGCGCTTGCCGTCCAGTGTGATGCGGGTCATCGCTCTCCACCCCATGAAGCCGTTACGAACTGTAACCCGGTGCCGCTTGCCAAACCATTTCAGCGGCGTGACACTGTGCCCCTGCCCCGCCCGGCACGATCGAACACTCAGAACAACCGTGGGATTCCATCCATGCGTTGCATCAATGCGCTCGTCCTGCTGGCGGCGGTCCTGTCGGCACCGGTGACGGTGCCGGCGGCGGAATTCCGCAGCGGCGACACGGTCCAGTGGTCCCAGCCGCTTCAGGACGACCTGTTCATCGCCGGACGGACGGTCGGCATCAGCGGGCCGGTCGGGGGCGACCTGTTCGCCGCCGGGCTGAACATCGCCCTGGTGGCGCCGGTCGGCGAGTCGGCCTATGTGGCCGGCTTCGAGGTGACGATCGACGGACCGATCTCTGGCGACCTGATCGCCGGGGCGGCCGACCTGACGCTGAACGCGCCGGTGGCGGGGGACGCCACCATGACGGGCGGCAGCGTCACCGTCGCCCGCAGCGCCGACATCGCGGGCGACCTCAACGTCTCCGGCGGGGAGGTGACGGTCGCCAGCGGCATCGCGGGGTCCCTGCGCGTGGCCGGTGGCCGGGTGGTGCTGTCGGGCAGCGTGAACGGGGACGTGGACGTCGCCGCCGGCGAACTGGAACTGCTGCCCGGCGCCCGGGTGAACGGCACCATCCGGCACAGGGCGCCGGACCAGGTCGTGGTCAATCCCGGCGCCACGGTGGAGGCCAGGGAGACCGTGCAGGCGCGGATCGACGCGGATGGCGGCGGCGGCCCCACCGTGCTGGGCACGCTCGGCAAGGCCGTGGCCCTGTTCGTGCTGGGCTGGGTCGTCTGGCTGGCCTTCCCCGGTCTGGTGCGCGACACGACGGCCGACATCCGCGCGCGGCCGGTGCGGAACATCGCGCTCGGCTTCGTCGCCATCATCCTGGCGCCGGTGGTGGCCGTGCTGTTCATGGTCACCATCATCGGCATTCCCGTGGGGCTGCTGCTGCTGATGCTGTACGCGGTGGCGTTCCCGGTGGGGCTGGCCGTCGCGGGCTTCGGACTGGCCGAACTGGCGCGACGGGACCGGCCACCAGCCTTCGGACGGAACCGGGAACTGCTGATCCGCTTCGGCTTCTTCGCGGTGTTCCTGACGCTGCTGGGCCTTGTGCCGGTGGCGGGGGAACTGGCGATCCTGCTGGCCGTGGCACTGGGCATGGGGGCCCTGCTGGGCCGGCTGATGGGCGGGCGGCGGGCGGCGATGGCCTGAGGCCGGGCTGGGGGCGGCTGGGCCGGACGGTTCGGCGGCCTATCTTTCCGGCCATGAGCGGCCTTCAGATCGTCTGGTTCAAGCGCGACCTGCGCATCCAGGACCACGCCCCGCTGGCGGAAGCGGCACGGCGCGGCCCGGTGCTGCCGCTGTATATCGCGGAGCCGGAGCTGTGGGCGCAGCCGGACGCGTCGGGCCGGCAGTGGGACTTCTGCGCCGAAAGCCTCGCCACCCTGCGCCGCGACCTCGCCCGCCTGGGCCAGCCGCTGGTGGTGCGGACCGGCGGCGCGGTGGCGGTGCTGGAGGCGCTGCGGCGGGAGCAAGGTGCGGTCGCCCTCTGGAGCCATGAGGAGACGGGCAACGGCTGGACCTATGCCCGCGACCGCCGCGTCGGCGCCTGGGCGAAGGCGCATGGCCTGCCCTGGACGGAGCTGCCGCAGTTCGGCGTGATCCGGCGCCTGCGGAACCGGGACGGCTGGGCCGCGCGGTGGGAGGCGCGCATGCGCCAGCCGCAGGCGACGGAGCCGGGCGCCCTGGAGCCCCTGCCCGGCCTGGACATCGGTGCCATCCCCACGGCGGCCGACCTTGGCCTCGCCCCCGACCCCTGCCCCGGCCGGCAGCCGGGTGGGCGGGACAAGGGGGTGGGCGTGCTGAACGGGTTCCTGCTGACGCGCGGTCGCGCCTATCACCGGGAGCTGTCCAGCCCCGTCACCGCCTTCGACGCCTGCTCCCGACTGTCGCCCCACCTCGCCTTCGGGACCCTGTCGATGCGGGAGGTGGTGCAGGCGGCGCGCGCCCGGATGGACGGGCTTGAGGCCGGCCCGCCCGGCGAGGCCGCGCAGTGGCGCCGGGCCATCGGCGCCTTCGTGGAGCGGCTGCACTGGCACTGCCACTTCATCCAGAAGCTGGAAAGCCAGCCGGACCTGGAAGTCACCGACGCCCACCCCGCCTATGCCGGGTTGCGGACGACCGACCCGGCGAAGCTGGCCGCCTGGGCGGAGGGGCGCACGGGCCTGCCCTTCGTCGACGCCTGCATGCGGGCGTTGATCGCCACCGGCTGGATCAATTTCCGTATGCGGGCGATGCTGATGGCGGTGGCCAGCTACCACCTGTGGATCGACTGGCGCGACAGCGGGCGGGTGCTGGCCCGGCTGTTCACGGATTACGAGCCGGGCATCCACTGGAACCAGTGCCAGATGCAGTCCGGCACCACCGGCATCAACACCATCCGGATCTACAATCCGGTGAAGCAGGGGCTGGACCACGACCAGCAGGGTGTGTTCATCCGCCGCTGGGTCCCGGAGCTGGCGGGCGTGCCGCCAAACCGGCTGCACGAGCCCTGGACCATGGACATGGGGGAGCAGCGGGCGGCCGGCTGCGTGCTGGGGCGCGACTATCCCGCCCCTATCGTAGACCATGTGGCGGCGGCGCGGGAGGCGCGGGACCGGGTCTGGGCCGTGCGCCGGAGCCGCGCGTTCCACGACGCCGCCGACGCCATCCAGGAACGCCACGGGTCGCGCAAATCCGGCCTGAAGCCCAGCAACCCGGCCAAAGCGCGGCGCAGGCCCGCCGGGCAGCTGAGCCTGGACTTCTGACCCCATGGCGAAGATGCGCAAGAAGGCCGACCTGCCGACCAAGGTCTGCGCCCAGTGCGGCCGCCCGTTCGCCTGGCGGAAGAAGTGGGCGAAGGTCTGGGACGCGGTTCGCTTCTGCTCCGACGCGTGCCGGCGGGGCAAGGTGCCGGACCGGACGGGCGGGCGCGGCGCCGCCGTCTGACGGATCGTTCGGCGGCATCGGCGCGTTGACCCTTCCGAAATGATGGGAGTTCCCGGATGCGCCGTGCCGCCGCCCTCGTCGTCGCCACGACCCTGAGCCTGTCACCCGTGGCGGCCCCCGCGCTGGAACTGCGGGGCGGCGTGCTGCGCCAGGATTTCGCGAGCTGGTGGGCGGCGGGGCGCACCTACGAGCGCGGCTGGGCTCTGAACGCCGAGCTGGCGTTCGATCCCGTGGGCGGCCTGATCGGCGGGCGGGTGATCCCGTTCGTCGGCGGCACCCTCGCGCCCGGTTCGGAGGTGGACAAGGTGTACGCGGGCTTGAACTGGGAGCTGTCGGGGGAGGTCGCGTTCCTCCGCCTGGGCATCGGTGCGGCCCTGCACAACGGGGAGACGGAGAACCGCGCCACTTTCGGCCGGCGCCGCCAGTTCGGGTCCAGCCTTCTGTTCCATGTGCCGTTCGAGGCGGGCGTGCGGGTGACGGAGCGCCTCAGCCTCTCCGCCTACTTCGACCACATGTCGAACGCCGGGACCTCCGACTTCAACCCCGGCATGGACACCATCGGCGCCCGCCTGGGCTGGCGGTTCTGAGGAATGGTCCGGGAGCCGGCCTGCCCTTGACCAGGGATACAGGGCTGCACCCCTCACCCGGTTCGCTGGCGCTCACCACCCTCTCCCGCAGGGGGAGAGGGTTCACATGGGCCGCCGCTGCATCTGAGACCAGCCAACCGGTCATCACGAACGATGCCGGCGCCAAATCCCCCCTCTCCCCCTGCGGGAGAGGGTCCCGAGCGGAGCGAGGGGGGTGAGGGGGAACGGTGCCGTGGTTCGGTCCATGATGGAGGGACCGTAACCCCTCACCCGGTTCGCTGGCGCTCACCACCCTCTCCCTCAGGGAGAGGGGAAAACTTTCGTCGCGGGTTGCTCAGGCCACCACCATGCGCTCGATCGTCGCCAGAAGGTCGGCCTCGTGCGCGGGTTTGTCCCAGCGGATGCGGCTGATGCGGGGGAAGCGCATGGCCACGCCGGATTTGTGCCGGGTGGAGCGGTGGACGCTGTCGAACGCCACCTCGAAGACGAGGCCGGGCGAGACCTCCCGCACCGGGCCGAAGCGGTTGGTGGTGTGGTTGCGGACCCAGCGGTCGATCTGGGCCAGCTCCTCGTCCGTGAAGCCGAAATAGGCTTTGCCCACGGGCACCAGTTCCCCGCCCGCCGCCGGCTCCGCCGTCCAGGCGCCGAAGGTGTAGTCGCTGTAGTAGCTGGACCGCTTGCCGTGCCCGCGCTGAGCGTACATGAGGACGCAGTCGACGGTCAGCGGCCCGCGCTTCCACTTGAACCAGGGCCCCTTCGGCCGGCCCGCCGTGTAGGGGCTGTCGCCCCGCTTCAGCATCAGCCCCTCGATCGCGTTCTCCCGCGTGCCGGCGCGGATGTCCGCCAGTTCCTCCCAGGTCGCGAACGGCACCATCGGGGACAGGTCCATTCCGGCGGGGCGCACCCGCGCATGCCAATCCTCCAGCCGGGCGCGGCGGGCGTCGAACGAGAGGCCGCGCAGATCCTCCGCCCCGTCGAACAGGATGTCGTAGAGGCGGACGAAGGCCGGGAAATCCTTCGCCATCTTCGCCGTCACCTGCTTGCGGTTCAGCCGCTGCTGCAGGTCGTTGAAGGGGCGGACCTCATGCATGCCCCCATCGCCCGGCACGCCCACCAGAAGCTCCCCGTCCAGCACGGCGTCGAAGGACAGGCGGCCGACGATGTCCGGGAAAGCCCGGCCGATCTCGTCGCCCGTGCGGCTGTAGAGGCGGCTTTCGCCCAGGGTGCGGGCCACCACCTGCACCCGGATGCCGTCCCACTTCCATTCGGCGCGGTATGACGTGGGGTCGAGGGCGCGGATGTCCTCCTCCTCCAGCGGGTGGGCCAGCATCAGGGGCCGGAAGCCCCCGGTGTCGCTCACCGTCGGGCGGTCGGCGGCACCGGACAGCCAGGCGAACAGCTCGGTGTAGGGCGGTTTCAGCCCGTGCCACAGCTCCTCGATGGCGTCGACGTCGCAGCCCGCCCCGTTCGCCGCCCCCCATTCCGCCAGCGCGGTCTTCGCCAGCCGCGCCGACACGCCGATGCGCAGCCCGCCGGTGATCAGCTTCAGCAGGGCCCAGCGCCCGGTACCGTCCAGCGCGTCCAACCAGCCCTCGATCAGGCGCGGCACCTCCGCCCGCTTGGCCCGGTCCAGCTCGTCCACCACCTCCGACAGGGGCGGCGGCGGGCGGTTGGTGCCCGGCCGCTCCGGCCAGATCAGGGCCACGGTCTCGGCGAGGTCGCCGACGAAGTCGTAGGACCAGCCGAACAGGGCCGGGTCCACCCGCTCCATCACCAGGGCGCGCACGGCGGCCGGCTTCGCGGCGCTGAAACTCAGGTCGCCGGTGATCGCCGCCAGCGCCCAACCCCGTTCCGGGTCCGGCGTGGTGGCGAAATAGTCGGTCAGCAGCCGGATCTTGCCGTTGCGCGACGGCATGAACAGCAGCGCGTCGATCAGTGCGGCGAAACGGTTCATCGGGCGATGGCGGCGGCGCTCATT
The DNA here is from genome assembly GCA_029267445.1 of Rhodospirillaceae bacterium. Lineage (GTDB taxonomy): Bacteria > Pseudomonadota > Alphaproteobacteria > Azospirillales > Azospirillaceae > JAJUIU01. The sequence goes on along the minus strand of JAJUIU010000041.1, from coordinate 2,578 downwards.
CGGCGGCGGTCTTGCCGGTGCCGGGCTTGTTGTACGCGGCGGCCACGGCCTCCGGATCGTTCAGGATGGCACGCAGATAGGCGGCGGCGACCGGTTCGGGGTCTGATTCCCCGTTTTCCCAACGTCGGAGCAACTCTTCGGGGATGCCGTATACCCTGGCGAAAGCCACACGGGACAGACCGGAGGCCAGTCTCACCCGGCGTGCCAGAGGCGGGCGCCGCATGGCGTCGAGAATGTCGGGAGCAAGCTCCCGGTCCAGCGGATCGTTCTCGTCGGTCATGGGTCCCCACCGGCGTCCCGGGAGCGATAGTAGATATCCGCCTCGGCCCTGGTCGCCCGGCGGACGGAGATCATCCTGACATGATCGAGCCGATCCGTGTAGACCGCCACATACACCCCGCCATCGACCATTCCGATACCGATCCAGCGGGTTTCACCATAATCGGCCGACCTGTCGGGCCATTCCATAAGCCACGGATCGGCGATCACCCGCCCGCCGAGCGCCAGCGGCACCCCGTGCTTCGCCCGGTTCCGCCTGTCCTTGTCCGGATCGAAATCAACCATGGCGCGCATCCGGGTCACGAACACACGCACACTAGCATTCGCGCCGGCGACCCGCCAGCCGCCGACAGCACTACACATCCTCGTCCTCGAACCCGACCAGATGCAGCGGGCGGGCGGCGTAGCCGCGGCCCTGGGCCCAGTGGACCAGCGCCTCCTCCCGGCCATGGGTGACCCAGACCTCTGGCGCGCCCACGTCCAGCAGGGTCTGGGTCAGCTCATCCCAGTCGGCATGGTCGGAGATGATGAGCGGCAGCTCCACGCCGCGCTGCTTCGCCCGCTGCTTCACCCGCATCCAGCCGGACGCGTAGGCGACCACCGGGTCGGGCAGGCGGCGGCTCCACTTGTCCTGGATGGCGGACGGGGTGGACAGCACGATCTCGCCGCGCATCTCCTCCTTCGCGGCCCCGGTGGCGGGGCGCAGTTCGCCGAGGTCCACGCCGTGTTCGCGGTAGAGCTCGCAGATCGGGATCAGGGCGCCGTGCAGCCAGATCGGCCGGTCGTAGCCCGCCTGCCGCAGGAGCGCGATCACCCGCTGGCACTTGCCGAGCGCGTAGACGCCGACGACGTGACAGCGGTCCGGGAACAGGTCGCGGCTGTGCAGCAGCTTCGCGATCTCAGCCTCCGCCGGGGGATGGCGGAACACCGGCAGGCCGAACGTCGCCTCCGTGATGAAGGCGTCGCAGGGCACCGGCTCGAACGCAGCGCAGGTCGGGTCCGGCCGGCGCTTGTAGTCGCCTGAGACGACCACGCGGCTGCCCCGCCATTCCAGCACCACCTGCGCGCTGCCCAGCACATGGCCGGCGGGCACGAATGTGACCGTCACCTCCCCCACGCGGATGGCGGCGCCGTAGGGCTGGGGCTGGAGGGCGGCGCCCGCCTGATCGCCCAGCCGGGCCCGCATGATGGCGAGCGTGCCGGGGGTCGCCAGCACATGGGCGTGGCCCGGCCGCGCATGGTCGGAATGGCCGTGGGTGATGACAGCGCGCGGGACGGGGCGCACCGGGTCCACATGGAAGCCGCCCGGCTCCACCCACAGGCCCCCGTCCCGGTCGATCGGGCAGGGCTGGACCCAGCTTTCGGGCTTCGGCGGCGTGGCGGTCATGGCCTGGAATATAGCCCCGCCGGAGCCGGCGTCACCCCGGCATCGTGGTGGCGATGCCCGGCCCCAGCGGCAGCCCGAGCCCGAACCAGATCGCGAACAGGATGCTGGAGCTGATGCCGAAGGCGATGGAGTAGGGCAGCATGGTCGCCACCAGTGAGCCGATGCCGAAGCTGGGCACGTAGCGCTGGCAGATCACCAGGATCAGCGGGAAGTAGGGCAGCAAGGGCGTGATCATGTTGGTGAAGGCGTCGCCCACGCGGTAGGCGGCCTGGGTCGCCTCCGGCGTCACGCCGACCTGCATCAGCAGCGGCACCATGACCGGCGCCAGGATGGCCCATTTGGCCGAGGCGCTGCCGATCAGGATGTTGATCAGGCCGGTGACGACGATGATGCCGATCATCAGCGGCAGGCCGGTGAAGCCGATGGCCTTCAGGAACTCCGCCCCGTTCACCGCCAGGATGACGCCGAGGTTCGACCAGCCGAACAGGGCGATGAACACGGCCACGGCGAAGGCCAGCACGATGTAGACGCCCATGTCGGACATGCTGGCGCCCATCATGCCGACCACGTCCTTGTCGGACCGGATCTCCCGCGCGCCGATGCCGTAGGCGATGCCGGTGACCAGGAAGGCGATGAACAGGATGGCGACGAGGCTGCGCAGGAACGGGTCGTAGGGGTTGTTGGCGTTCGCGGGATCGACGAGCGGCGCCCCCTCCGGCAGCACCAGCAGCAGCACCAGCCCGACCAGGACCAGCAGGGCCACGCCCGCGAAGATCAGGCCGCGCCGCTCCCGCTCCATCCGGCCGGAGTCGCGGACGAGGTCCTCGGAGACGTCCACCTTGGCCGTCACCGGGGCGGTGGCGTTCAGGCGCGGCTCCACGATCCTTTCGGTCACGATGGTGCCGACGATGG
>JAJUIU010000078.1 GCA_029267445.1 Rhodospirillaceae bacterium | reverse complement strand
GGGTCTTCAGCGGGATCAGCGCCTGATCGTGATACATGCAAATCACGGCGTCGTAGCGGGCGCGGGCGTCGGCATGGAACAGCGTGTCGGCGGGATGCGGGCCGGTGGCGTCGATCCCGCCCTCCCGCAGCGCCGCCACGGCCGGGGCGATGACGGCGATCTCCTCCCCGCCCAGCGCCCCCGCCTCCCCCGCGTGTGGGTTGAGGGCGGCGACCGCCAGCCGGGGCCGGGCGATCCCGAAATCTGACGCGAGGGCGGCGGCCGTGGTCCGCGCGGTGGCGAGGATGGCCGCCTCCGTCACGGCGGCGGGCACGTCCTTCAGCGCCAGATGGATGGTGACCAGCGCCACGCGCAGCCCGCCGCCCTCCAGCAGCATCACCGGCTCGCCCTCCAGCCCCGCCAGATGGGCCAGATACTCGGTATGGCCCGGCCAGCGGAAGCCGGTGGCGTAAAGGGCGCTCTTCTGGATGGGGTTTGTGACGACCGCGGCGGCGGCACCCGAGCGGGTGAGTTCGACGGCCCGGTCGATGCTGGCGATGACGGCGGTCCCGTTCGCGGGGTCGGGCCGTCCGTACTCCACCGGGGCCGGCAGCGGCACGGGCAGCACCGGCAGCGCCTCAGCGAACCGGGCCGCCCCCTCCTCCATCCCGGCCACGGGCAGGATGCGGGCGTTCCAGCCCAGGCGGGCGGCCAGGGCGGCCAGCCGGTGCGGATCGTCGAGCAGGACGAAGCGCGGCACCTGGAGCTCGCGGCGGTTGCGCCACGCCGCCAGCGCGATCTCCCCGCCGATGCCGGCGGGTTCGCCCATGGTCAGGGCCAGCGGGGCGTTTCCCGGGGCCGCCACGGGCGGTCCCCCCCTAGACCCGGACGTCGACGAAGGCCTGGCGGCGCAGGTCGCGCAGGTAGCGGCGCTGCAGCATGTCCAGCCGCTCGATGCCCAGGATGTTGGCGATCTGGTCGCGCGGCGGCAGGCTGCCCGGCGGGACCTGGCGCTCGCACACCATCAGGATCATCCAGCCCTGGTCGGTGTTCAGCGGCTGCGTCGGCTGCCCGACCGGCAGGTTGCTGACGAAGCCGGCGAGCTGCTGCGGAACCTCGGCCATGCGGGTCAGCGGGACCGAGCCGAGCTGCGCGCCCTCGATCCGCTCCGACGCGGCCTTCAGGGCGTCGCAGCTCGAAACCTCGCGGACGAGCTGCTGGGCGAGGTTCTGTACCTCGGCGTTCCGGGCCGGGTCGGGCACCGGCAGTATCAGCTGCCCGATGCTCACCTCGATGTTGCCGGGATCGCTCGCGGCGACGGTGCGCTGATCGCGCACCCAGATGATGTGGTAGCCGCCGATGCCCCGGATCGGGCGGGAGAACTGGCCCGGCTGGAGCTGGCGCAGCGTCTCGTCCACGGCCTGATCGAGCTGGCCCTGCTGCACCCAGCCGAGGTCCCCGCCCGTGGCGGCACCCGCCGACTGGGAGAACTGCTGTGCGACGGCCGGGAAACTGGCGCCCTGGCCGATCTGGTCGACCAGCCGCTCGGCCAGCCGCGCAACCTCCGCCTCGTTCGTCTGATCGTCGACGGCGAGGAAGATCTCGGAGACGAGGTATTCCGGCTTGCCGGCGTTGGCGCGGATGCGCTCGGCATAGGCGTTGATCTCGTCGTCGCCGATCTGGATCGTCGGCCGGATGCGCCGCTGCACCAGCTTCGACCAGGCGATGCTGGCCCGGATCTGCTGGCGCAGGGTGGAGATGGGCACGCCGGCGCCACGCAGCGCCTCCTGGAACTGGTCGACCGTCAGCCGGTTGCGCTGCGCGATCTGGCGCAGCTCGGACTCGATCTCGGTGTCGTTCACCGTGATGTTCAGACGGCGTGCCTCCTGCGTCTGCAGCGTCTCGTCGATCAGCAGACGGAGAACCTGCGGCAGCAGCCGCTGGCGCGATTCCTGGGAATCCGGCAGTCCGGACGAGACCAGCGCCAGCTGGAGCCGTCCCAGCACGTCGGACAGGGTGATGGCCTGCTCGTTGACGACGGCGGCGATCCGCTCCTCGGCACCCACAGGGGGGCGCTGCTGCTGGGCGGCGGCCGGGAGGCTTGCGAGGCCGGCGCCGGTGGCGAGGGCGACTGCGGCGGCCACGCCCGACAGGGTGCGGCGGACGGATCGGGTCATGACGGATCGGATCTCAAGTCGGGACATGGTGGCTCTTATAGAGGGTCGCGGAGGGGAGGCAAAGCGCCGCGGCGCTCAGCCATCCTCCAGATGAAGCAGGGCGGCCGTGCCGAGCATGACGCCGACGCCCGCCGGCGCCCAAGCCGACAGGAGAACCGGGATGGTTCCCGAGGTGCCCAGCGCCAGCACGACGTCCTTGAGCACGAAGAAGACGAGCGCCGTGCCGAGGCCGAGGCCGATGAGGGTCATCGTGCCGCCCTTGCGCACCTGCCGCAGGGCGAAGGCGCCGGCCAGCAGGACCATGGCGCAGAACAGGAACGGCTGGGCCAGCAGGGTGTGCCAGTAGAGCCGGTGCCGGACGGCGGAAAGCCCGGTCTCCTCCAGCGTTTCGATGAAGCCCGGCAGCTCCCAGAAGGACAACGTGTCGGGCGAGGCGAAGCTCTCCTGGATCCGCTCCTCCGTCAGTTCCGTCGGCAGGGCGTAGGTCTCCAGATAGTGGGGGGCGCGGCCCGGCTCGTTGAACCAGACGTCGGTCAGGACCCAGTTGCCGTCCTGGAGCTCGGCCGTCTTCGAATCCAGCCGCCCGGTGACCTGGCTCTGCGGGTTCTGCAGCAGAATGATGACGGAATTGAGGACGAGCGTGCCGGGCGTCACGCTTTCGGCATGGACGACGTAGCTCTGCCGCTCCCCCACCTGCCGCAGCCAGATGCCGGAGCGGGCGATGTCGAGGCTGGAGGTCTGGCCGCGCAGATAGCGGTTCTCCATCTGCTCGTAGCGGCTGATCATGGCCGAATAGATCGGGTTCAGCAGCATGACCTGGAGCGCCCCGACAAGGCCGGCGGCGATCAGCACCGGCGCCATGAACTGCCAGGCGGATATTCCGCTGGCCCGCGCCACCACCAGCTCCTGCGTGCGGGTCAGCCGCCAGAAGGTGTACATGCCGCCGAACAGCACGACGAATGGCACCACCTCCTGCCCGATCTCCGGCAGCTTCAGGAAGCCCATCAGGAGCACCAGCTCGAAGCTGGCGTCGGGCTTGTTCGCCGCCCGGCGGAGCAGCTCCACCGTGTCCAGCAGGAAGATGATCGCCAGCATCCCGCCGAGCACGGCGAAGAACCAGACCAGGAACTGCCGGCCGATGTATGTGGAAAGGGTGGTCGAGAGCCGCATGCCGGTCACTCCGCGGCCGCGGCGGCGGGCCGCACCGTCCGCCGCCCGAGATGGCGCCAGCTCTTCATGTAGATGAAGGCCAGTGCGGCCGGCAGCAGGACGGCGGCATAGAGAAGGACGGCCAGCGGCGGGTTCTTGCCGACGAGGTTGGCGAGGCCGAGGGCCGCACTCTGCAGGACGAGCGCGATCACCGCCGCCGCCGCGATCCGGCGCGACTGCCCCTTGCGGGAGAACTGGCCCGGCAGCAGGGCGGCCAGCGCCACCGCGGTGAAGGCGAGCGCCAGCAGCGGTGTGGCCAGCCGCGAATGCAGTTCGGCCCGCAGGCGGGAGGCGAACTGCTGGTCCAGCGGGTCGGCGGAGATGCTCCACAGCTCGGACACCCGGCGCTCACGCGGGTCGGGCCAGCGGGGCCCCAGCTCCCGGCGGAGGACCTGGAGGTCGATGCCGTAGCGGGCGAACTCCAGCCATTCGAGCCGGCCGCCGTCGTCGTGATACTTCATCTGCGTGCCGTTGAAGACGACGAGGCGGGAGGTGCCGTCGCTGTCCACCAGCTGCCCGCGCTCCGCCACCACGGTGGTGCGGTTGTCCGGGCTGCGCGTGTCGTGGATCAGCAGGCCCCGCAGCTCCCCGTCCTGGCCGCGCTCGCGGACATAGACGGTCAGCTTCTCCCCCACATCGTTGAACACCCCCTCCCGCAGCAGGACGGCGGAATACTCGCTGGCGATGGCGAGTCGCAGGCGGACGAGCTCCCGCTGGGCGGCGGGGGCCAGATGCAGGGTCAGCGCGTAGCAGATCAGCGTGACGATGAGCGCCAGCAGGATCGCGGGCCGGGCGAGCGCAAGCGGGCCGATCCCGGCCGCGCGCAGCACCACCAGCTCGCTGTCCATGATCATCTTGTTGTAGGTGAACAGGACCGCGACCAGCAGGCCGATCGGCAGCACGATGGCGAGGAAGGTCGGAAAGGTGAGCAGCAGGAGCTGCAGGAACACGCTGAAGGGCGCCCCGCCCTCCACCACCAGCTCCACCAGCCGCATGGACTGGGTCATCCAGATCGCGGCCGCCAGCCCGGCCGTCACGAAGATCGTGGCGACGGAGAGGTTGCGGAGGAGGTAGCGGTCGATCTGTCTCATGCCTGCGCTGCCGTCGGCCGGCGATCGTAGGGGCTGAAGATACGGGCCGAATAAGACGGTCCCGTGGCGCGCGACCATCCGTCCCGGCGAGGGGCGCGCGGAACACGCGATCGGGCGGATGCCGGAAGCCCGTCCGGCTTGACAGCGTACCGCCGCTGTTCTTTATCGGGTTCCAGCCCGCGAAACAACCGCCGCTTGGCCGACACCCCGTCGGGACCGGCGTCCCGCCGGTGGGACCCTGCGGCGGCCTTTCCACAGAACGAGAGAGCGATGAAGATCTCCTTCTCCCAGCTTGCCCTGCCCAAGTCCGGCGCGATCGCCGTCACGGTCGGCCACGACCGCGCCCTCGGCACCTTCGGACGCGACCTCGACCAGCGCACCGGCGGCGCCCTGTCGCGCGCCATGGAGGCCGCCCGCTTCACCGGCAAGGCGGAGGAGATCCTGAACGTCTACGCGCCGACGGGCGTGGACGCGGGCCGCATCGTGCTGGTCGGCACCGGCAAGTCGGGCGACATGACCGCGCTGACCGCCCAGAACGCCGGCGGCGCCGTCGTCGCCGCCCTGCTGGCATCCGGCGAGACGGAGCTGGCGATCGCGGCGGAGCGGCCGGACGGCGCCCATCTGGGCGCTGTAGAGATGGCGGCGGAGCTGGGCTTCGGCGCCAAGCTGCGCTCCTACCGGTTCGACAAGTACCGCACCAAGGAGCCGAAGGAGAAGAAGCCGTCGCTGAAGAAGGTGACGGTGCTGTGCGAGGACCCGGCCGCGTCGAAGAAGGCCTACGGCGCCCTGGACAAGCTGGCGGACGGCGTCTTCCTGACCCGCGACCTCGTCTCCGAACCGGCCAACATCATCTACCCGGAAAGCTTCGCCGAGCGCTGCCAGGACCTGAAGGACCTGGGGGTCGAGGTCGAGGTCCTGGACGAGAAGAAGATGAAGAAGCTGGGCATGGGCGCCCTGCTCGGCGTCGGCCAGGGCAGCGCACGACCGCCCCGGCTGGTGGTGATGCGCTGGAACGGCGCGCCGGACGCCGCCGACAAGCGCCCGCTGGCCTTCGTCGGCAAGGGTGTCACCTTCGACACCGGCGGCATCTCCATCAAGCCGGCCCTCGGCATGGAGGAGATGAAGTGGGACATGGCCGGCGCCGGTGCCGTGACCGGCCTGATGGCGGCGCTGGCCGGCCGCAAGGCGAAGGCGAACGTGGTCGGCGTGATCGGCTTGGTGGAGAACATGCCCGACGGCAACGCCCAGCGCCCGGGCGACATCGTCACCTCCATGTCCGGCCAGACGATCGAGGTGCTGAACACCGACGCCGAGGGCCGCCTCGTGCTGGCCGACGCGCTCTGGTACACGGCCGAGACCTTCAACCCGCGCTTCATGATCAACCTCGCCACGCTGACCGGTGCCATCATCGTCAGCCTGGGCAACGAGCATGCGGGCATCTTCTCCAACTCCGACGAGCTGGCGGACCGGCTGACGGCGACGGGCAAGAAGACCGGCGAGCTGGTCTGGCGTATGCCGCTGTCGCCCGCCTATGACAAGGACATCGACAGCGAGGCCGCCGACATGAAGAACATCGGCTCGCCCGGCAAGGCGGGCTCCATCATCGGCGCCCAGTTCCTCCAGCGCTTCGTCAAGGACGTGCCCTGGGTCCATATCGACATCGCGGGCACGGCCTGGAGCAAGGCCGACAAGGGCACGGTGCCGAAGGGTGCCACGGGCTTCGGCGTCCGCCTACTGGACCGGATGGTGGCCGAGCATTACGAGGGCTGAGGACGCCCATCCTTACCCCGCCCGTCGGCGGCGTTGGCAAGCGCCGCCGGGCGGGGAATAATCGGCCCATGACCGAAGTCCGCTTCTACCACCTGACGCGCCGCACGCTGGAACAGACCCTTCCGGCCCTGCTGGAGAAGACGCTGGAGCGCGGCTGGAAGGCGGTTGTTCTGACGGCCAGCACGGAGCGGGCCGAGCAGATGAACCTGCATCTCTGGACCTACAAGCCGGACGGCTTCCTGCCGCACGGCACCCCGGCCGACGGCTTCGTGGAGCGGCAGCCGGTGCTGCTGACGGCGGAGGATGTCCGCCCGAACGGCGCCGACGTCCTGTTCCAGACGGAAGGGGCGGAGAGCGCCCTGCTGGCCGATTACGCGCTCGCCTGCGATCTGTTCGACGGCAACGATCCCGACGCGGTGGGTGCGGCCCGCAAGCGCTGGAAGCGGCTGAAGGACGCGGGCCACGACCTGACCTACTGGCAGCAGACCGAGCGGGGCGGCTGGGAGAAGAAGGCCTAATCGGCCGGCGGATCGTCCCCGGCGTCCGCCTGCCCCCGCTCCCGCTGGAAGCGGCGCCAGGCGGCGACGTTGCGGTTGTGCTCCGCCAGGGTGCGGGCGAAGGCGTGGCCGCCCGTCCCGTCCGCGACGAAGTAGAGATAGTCGTGCGATTCGGGATCGAGGGTGGCCGCCAGTGAGGCCCGCCCCGGATTGGCGATGGGACCCGGCGGCAGGCCATCGACGAAGTAGGTGTTGTAGGGGGATTCGACCTTCCAGTCGGCACGGGTCAGCGGCCGGTCCAGCGGCCCCTTGCCGCCGGTCAGGGCGTAGATGGTGGTCGGGTCCGACTGCAGCCGCATGCCCTGGCGCAGGCGATTCACGAACACCCCGGCCACCTTGGCCCGCTCGGAGGCGACCCCGGTCTCCTTCTCCACGATGGAGGCGAGGATCACCGCCTCCTCCGGCGTCTTCAGCGGCAGGTCGGGCCGGCGCGCGGCCCACAGCTCGGCGAGCGTCGCCCGCATGGCGGCTTCCATCCGGTCGAGCACGGCGGCGCGGCTGTCGCCGAAGCTGAAATGATAAGTCTCCGGCAGCAGTGTGCCGTCGGCCGGGATCTCCGCGATCTCCCCGGCGAGGGCCGGTTCGGCCCGCAGCATGGCGACGATCTCGTGGGCGGTGAGGCCTTCGGGAATCGTGATCCGGCGGACGACGGTCTTGCCGCTTTCCAGCAGGTCCAGGACGCCGCGCAGGCTCATGCCGGGGGTGAAAGCGTACTCCCCCGCGCGCAGACGCCGGGCGCTGTCCCGCAGCTTGGCCGCCGCCAGCATGTCCCAGCGGGTGCGGACGACGCCCGCGTCGGCGAGCTGGTCAGCGATGGCCTGAACCCCGCTGCCGCGCGGGATGACGATCGCCGTGTCGGCGGTGAGCGGACCGGGGGCCGTATAGCGCTGCCAGCCTATCCAGGCGCCGACGGCGGCGAGCAGCAGGAGCAGAGACAGAAACGCCGCCGCCGACGGGAGCCAGCGGCGGCGTTGCCTTTCCGGTGCCGACGCCCCGCTCAAGCGAACTGCTTGAGGACGAGGGACGCGTTGGTGCCGCCGAAGCCGAAGGAGTTCGACAGGGCGGCCTTCACCTTCCGCTCCCGCGCCTGCTTGGGCACGAGGTCCACGCCCTCCGTCCCCTCGTCGGGGTTCTCGAGGTTGAGCGTGGGCGGCACCACCTGGTCGCGTATGGAAAGGACTGAATAGATCGCCTCAACCGCGCCCGCGGCCCCCAGCAGGTGGCCGATGGCGGACTTGGTGGAGGACATGGACACGCCGCCGATCTTGTCGCCGAACAGGCGGCGGACGGCCCCCAGCTCGATCAGGTCGCCAACCGGGGTCGAGGTGCCGTGCGCGTTGATGTAGTCAATCTGCTCGGGATCGAGGCCCGCCCGCTTCAGCGCCATGCGCATGGAGCGGAAGCCGCCGTTCCCATCCTCCGACGGGGCCGTGATGTGGTAGGCGTCGCCGGACATGCCGTAGCCCACGACCTCGGCATAGATGGTGGCGCCACGCCGCTTGGCGTGCTCCAGCTCCTCCAGCACCACCACCCCGGCGCCCTCGCCCATGACGAAGCCGTCGCGGCCCTTGTCGTAAGGGCGCGAGGCCTGCTGCGGCGTGTCGTTGTAGCCGGTCGACAGCGCGCGGCTGGCGGCGAAGCCGGCGATGCCAAGCCGGCTGACGGCCGCCTCGGTGCCGCCGGCGATCATCACGTCGGCATCGTCCAGCGCGATCAGCCGGGCCGCGTCGCCGATCGCGTGCGCGCCGGTCGAGCAGGCCGTCACCACCGCGTGGTTCGGCCCCTTGTAGCCATGGATGATGGAGACGTGGCCGGAGGCGAGATTGATCAGCGCCGACGGGATGAAGAAGGGCGACAGGCGCCGGGGCCCCTTCTCATGCACCGTGAGGCTGCCCTCGTAGATGGCCGGAAGGCCGCCGATGCCGGACCCGATCATCACACCGGTCCGCTCGGCCTGCTCCTCCGTCTCGGGCTTCCAGCCGCTGTGTTTGATGGCCTCATCCGCCGCCCCGATGGCGAACAGGATGAAGTCGTCCATCTTCTTCTGGTCCTTCGGCTGGACATAGTCGTCCGCGTTGAACCCCCCGCCGGAGATGTCGCCGCGCGGCACCTGGCCGGCGATCTTGCAGGGCAGATCGGAGACGTCGAAGGCCTGGATGGAGCCGATGCCGGACTGGCCGGACAGCAGGCGCTCCCAGTTGTGCTGGACCCCGACACCCAGGGGGGTGACGAGACCCATCCCGGTGACTACGACTCGACGCATGGGCTGACCTTGGAGCAGACCTTGGATTCGTTCGGGCGCGCGTGCGCGGTCGTCATGGGGACGGACGGCGCAACGTCACAGATGGGCAGGACTGGGCCGGAATGCCACACCGCGCGCACTCAAGGGCCGACGGCCGTCACGACCGCCGGCCCGACTCAGGCGATCAGGCGGCCATCTTGCCGTTGATGAACTCGATCGCGTCCTTGACGGTCAGGATCTTCTCGGCGGCGTCGTCCGGAATCTCGATCCCGAACTCCTCCTCGAAGGCCATCACGAGCTCGACGGTGTCCAGCGAGTCGGCGCCCAGGTCGTCGATGAAGCTGGCATTCTCCGTCACCTTGGACTCCTCGACGCCCAGGTGCTCGACAACGATCTTCTTAACGCGCTCGGCAGTGTCGCTCATTTGGATAGACCTTTCAGGATCTTCTGGTGGCTTGGGACTGGACGCTTGGACACGCCCGCGGGATCACGCCCTCAACCCTGCATCCGCTGACTTCGCATCCGCGCTGGTTCCAGGGGCGGCCCCGGTCTTCTTCCGGCACCGGTTCGAAAAAAAGTGCCGTCAGATAACACAGTCGGCCGGGTGTTGACCAGTATCGGCAAAACCCCTCGCGACTTGGTGATTACAGGCTCAGATCATGGCCATTCCGCCGTTCACGTGCAGCGTCTGGCCGGTGACGTAGGCCGCCTCCTCGCTCGCCAGATAGACGACGCCGGCGGCGATGTCCTCGGCCGTGCCCAGCCGACCGGCGGGGATGCGGCTCGACATCGCCTCCTTCTGCGCATCGGTGAGAACGTCCGTCATGGCGGTTTGGATCATGCCGGGCGCCACGCAGTTGACCGTGATGTTGCGCGACGCGACCTCCTGGGCCAGGGCCTTGGTCATGCCGATCATGCCGGCCTTGGAGGCGGCGTAGTTCACCTGCCCCGGATTGCCGGTGACGCCGACGACGGAGGTGATGCCGACGATGCGGCCCCAGCGGCGCTTCATCATGCCCTTCACCGCCGCCCGGGCGAGGCGGAACCCGGCCGTCAGGTTGACGTCGATGACCGTCTGCCAGTCCTCATCCTTCATGCGCAGGACCAGCGTGTCGCGCGTCAGGCCGGCGTTGTTGACCAGGATGTCGACCTGCCCCAGGGCCGCCTCGGCGTCCTTGAACAGCTGCTCCACGGCGGCCGGGTCCATCAGGTTGGCCGGCACCACGCGCGCCCGGTCGCCCAGTTCGCCCGCCAGGGTCTCCAGCGCCTCGACCCGTGTGCCGTGCAGGGCGACGGTGGCGCCGCGCGCGTGCAGGGCCTTGGTGATGGCGGCGCCGATGCCGCCCGAGGCCCCGGTGACGAGGGCGCATTTGCCGGTCAGGTCGAACATGGATGATCCCCCTAGGCAGCCAGATGGGACGGGGCCGTCGGAATGTCAGCCCTTGAGGAACGCCTCGACATCGGCGGGCGTGCCGACGCTGGTGGCCGGCAGGTCGCGGTCGATCCGCCTGACGAGGCCGGCCAGCACCTTGCCCGCCCCCAGCTCGACCACCTGCTCGACACCCTGCTCCTTCATATAGAGCACGCTTTCGCGCCAGCGCACGGCCCCTGTCACCTGCTCCACCAGCAGGCGGCGGATTTCGCCCGGATCGGTGACGGATGCGGCGGTCACGTTGGCGACGAGCGGCACCTTCGGCGCCTGGATCGCGACATCGGCCAGCGCTTCGGCCATCCGATCGGCCGCCGGCTTCATCAGCGGGCAATGGAAGGGGGCGGACACCGGCAGCAGGATGGACCGCTTGAAGCCGCGCTCGGCCGCGATGGCCATGGCGCGCTCGACCGCCGCCTTGTGGCCGCTGACCACCACCTGGCCCGGCGCGTTGTCGTTGGCGGCGGTGCAGACCTCGCCCTCGGCCGCCAGGGCGGCGATCTCCACGGCGGCCTCCAGATCGGCGCCCAGGATGGCGGCCATGGCCCCCACCCCGACCGGCACCGCCTTCTGCATGGCCTGCCCGCGCAGCCGCAGCAGCCGCGCCGTGTCGGCCAGGGTCAGGGCGCCGGCGGCGCAGAGCGCCGAATACTCACCGAGGGAGTGGCCGGCGACGAACTTCGCGGCGGCCGGCAGGGTCAGCCCGCCCTCGCGCTCCAGCACCCGCATGACGGCGACGGACACGGCCATCAGGGCCGGCTGCGCGTTCTCGGTCAGGGTCAGCTGATCCTCGGGCCCCTCGAACATGAGGCGGCCCAGCTTCTGCTGAAGGGCCTCGTCCACCTCTTCGAAGGTGTGGCGGGCGACGGGGAACGCCTCGGCCAGTTCACGCCCCATGCCGACGGCCTGGCTGCCCTGGCCCGGAAAGACGAACGCGCGATTCATGAAACCTGCGAGGCCCCTTCCACCATCTGACCAACCAGCGCGGGCGTGGCCGCGATGGTCTCGGGCGCCCCGGAAAACGGGTGCCCTTGATACAGTGTCGCATTCACAAGTCAAGCGGACTGCGGCGCATGGGCAACGGGCGCTTGCGCCGCCGGGGCATTTGTGTATAGTCGCGCGCTTCCGAAACCCCGCCGGCGCTCGCCAAGCGTCGGCTAGGACCGTGCGGCCGGCCCCCACCTCCGGAACTCCGGAGCTTCGGGATGGTACGGCGGCGGACCGTCAACAGCCACGGGGAGTTACATGGCATTGTACGAAACCGTCCTGATCGCGCGTCAGGACATCACCTCCGCGCAGGTGGAGGGGCTGACCGAGCAGTTCTCCGGCATCCTGACCGAGAACGGCGGCAAGGTCGTCAAGACCGAGCAGTGGGGCCTGAAGACCCTCACTTACCGGATCAAGAAGAACCGCAAGGGCCACTACGTCTATTTCGGCCTCGACGCCCCCGCCGCCGCCGTGGCGGAGATGGAGCGCAACATGTCCCTGAACGAGGACGTGCTGCGCTACATGACGGTCAAGGTCGAGAAGATCGACGAGGCCCAGACCGCGATGCTGCAGAACAAGGGCGATCGCGGCGACCGCGGCCCGCGTGGCGGCTTCGGTGATCGCGGCCCGCGCCGCGATTTCGGTGACCGCGACCGGGGTCCGCGTCGTTTCGAGGGGCGTCCCGAGGGCCGTCCGGAAGGTGAAGGAGAGCGCGCATGAACGCCGAACGTACCCCTGGTTCCGGCCCACGGGGCGGTGGCGGCGGCGGTGGTCGCCGGCCGTTCTTCCGTCGCCGGAAGACCTGCCCGTTCTCCGGCCCGAACGCGCCGGCGATCGACTACAAGGACATCAAGCTGCTGTCCCGCTTCATCTCGGAGCGCGGCAAGATCGTTCCCAGCCGCATCACGGCCGTGTCGGCCAAGAAGCAGCGTGAGCTGGCCCGCGCCATCAAGCGCGCCCGCTTCCTCGCCCTGCTGCCGTACGTCGTGAAGTGATCCGGTAGGAGTCAGAAATCATGGACGTCATCCTGCTGGAACGGGTCGAGAATCTCGGCCAGATGGGCCAGGTGGTGAAGGTGAAGCCGGGTTATGCCCGGAACTTCCTGCTGCCAAAGAAGAAGGCCCTGCGCGCGACGAAGGAGAACCTCGCGTTCTTCGAGACGCAGAAGGCCCGCCTCGAGGCCCAGAACCTGGAGCGGCGCAAGGACGCCGAGCAGGTCGCCACGAAGCTGGACGGCCTGTCGGTCGTCATCCTGCGCCAGTCGGGCGAGACCGGGCAGCTCTACGGCTCCGTCTCCTCGCGCGACATCGCGGAGGCGGTGACCGAGGCCGGATTCGCCATCGGCCGCAACCAGGTCTCCATCGACACCCCGATCAAGACCCTGGGCCTTTTCAAGGTCCGTGTGGTCCTGCATCCGGAGGTCAGCGTGACTGTGACCGTCAACGTTGCCCGTTCGGCCGACGAGGCCGTGCTGCAGGCGCAGCGCGGCGGCATGGTCACCGGGAGCATCGACGAGGACGAGGAGGAGGCCGAGGAGGCCGCCGAGACCGTCGAGGCGACCGAGGGCGAAGAACAGGCCTGAGCCCGACCCGGCGTCACCGGTTCGCATGACGGCGCGCTGCCCCCCGGCGGCGCGCCGTTTTCTTTACCGCCCTATCCCCTCCGGTCTCTCCCGTCCGGATGATTGCGGGGCCGTCGCGCGTTCTCCCATCATTCCCTAATGCAGCCGCCTTCCGGGGACCTCCCCGACGGCGGGACTTTGATGGGAGAGGCCGCATGCTGTTCGCCAAGCTTCTGGCCAGCTTCGTCAGCTCCGGTGAACTGACGGTCATCGATGCGCTCGGCCGGGCCACGACGATAGGCACCCGCGACGCCGCCACGCCGCCCGACGAACCCCATGTCGTGGTGAGGGTCCACGATCCGAAACTCGACCTGCGCCTCGCCCTCAATCCCGGCCTGCATGCAGGGGAAGCCTACATGGACGGGCGGCTCACGGTGGAGCGCGGCACGCTGTACGACCTGCTCGCCATCGTCTGCCGCAACGCCGGGACCGGAAGCCTGGGCCCGCTCGGCCGGCTGCGGCAGGGCACGGCCCCGCTCCTGCGCCTTGCGCAGCAGCTCAATCCGGCGGTGCGCGCCCGGCGGAACGTGGCCCACCACTACGACCTGTCCGAACGGCTGTACGACCTGTTCCTGGACACGGACCGCCAGTATTCCTGCGCCTACTTCGCCCGGCCGGGCCTATCCCTGGACGAGGCGCAGGCGGCGAAGAAACGGCACATCATCGCAAAGCTGCTGCTGCGCCCCGGACAGAGGGTCCTGGACATCGGGTGCGGCTGGGGCGGCCTCGCCCTTTCGATCGCGAAGGCGGCGGATGTGGAGGTGCTCGGCATCACGCTGTCCCGCGAGCAGCTCACCTTCGCGAGGCGCCGCGCGGAGGAGAGCGGGCTGGCGCACCGCGTGCGCTTCGAACTGCTGGACTACCGCGACATCCGGGACGGCTTCGACCGCATCGTCTCCGTCGGCATGTTCGAGCATGTGGGCGTGCCGCATTACGGCACCTATTTCCGCCGCGTCCGCGAACTGCTGACCGAGGATGGCGTGGCGCTGGTGCATGCCATCGGGCGGATGGACGGGCCCGGCACGACCAATCCCTGGCTGCGCAAATACATCTTCCCCGGCGGCTATTCCCCCGCCCTGTCGGAGGTGGTGCCGCGCATCGAGGGGGCGGGGTTGTGGCTGACCGACCTGGAGGTGCTGCGGCTACACTACGCCGAGACGCTGCGGCATTGGCGACTGCGGTTCCTGGCGAACCGGGCGGAGGTGGCCCGGCTCTACGACGACAGGTTCTGCCGGATGTGGGAGTTCTATCTGGCCGGGTGCGAATGCGCCTTCCGCTTCCAGGGGCACATGGTCTGGCAGGCGCAGCTCGCCCGGAGGGTGGACGCGGTCCCCCTCACCCGCGACTACATCGCCACCGCCGAGCGCGCCCGCCGCCCTGGAACGGAGCTAGCCGCCTGAGCGGCTTATCCCGCTTATCCACAGAAGCGTCCACACGGTGTGCACGGATTACACGGGCGCCAAGCGACGCGCGGGTTACCTTCCCCGCCCCCGCCCCGTGTTAGACTGCCGCCATGGATACCAAGCTGATCGATCCGACGCCCTTCCTGGGCGACCGCCCCCTGCCGAGCTACCGGACCCCGCCCCACAACATCGAGGCCGAGCAGGCCCTGCTGGGCGCGATCCTGGTCAACAACAAGGCGTTCGAGAAGGTCGGCGAGTATCTGCGGCCGGAGCATTTCTTCGACCCGGCGAACGCCCGCATCTTCGCGGCCGTGCACAAGATGGTCGACCGCGGGCAGGTCGCGAACCCGCTGACCCTGAAGGCCTATTTCGAGCAGGACGAGGATCTGGCCCAGATCGGCGGGGCCGATTACCTCGCCCGCCTCGCCGCCGCCATCGTGACCGTGCAGAACGTGGAGGATTACGGCCGGATCATCCATGACTGCTATCTCCGCCGCTCCCTCATCGAGGTGGGCGAGGACATGGTCAACACGGCCTACCAGCACGACATCGACGTCGCCGCCACCGACCAGATCGAGGAGGCGGAGAAGCGGCTGTTCGACCTCGCCTCCACCGGCGACATCAAGGGCGACTTCATCCCGTTCGAGCGGGCGCTGAAGGCCGCCATCGATTCGGCCGAGGCCGCCTTCAAGCGGTCCAGCCATGTCACCGGTGTCACCAGCGGCCTGCGCGACCTCGATTCGAAGCTGGGCGGCCTGCACCCCAGCGACCTGCTGATCCTCGCCGGCCGCCCCTCCATGGGCAAGACGGCGCTGGCCACCAACATCGCCTTCAACGCCGCCAAGGCCTATATGACCAGCGGCGGCAAGGAGGGGGCGGCTGTCGGCTTCTTCTCGCTGGAAATGTCGGCCGAACAGCTCGCCATGCGTATCCTCGCCGACCAGGCGGAGGTGTCGGGCGACAAGATCCGGCGCGGCGAGATCGCGGCCAGCGACTTCCCGAAGTTCGTGGAGGCGAGCCAGTACCTGAGCCGGGTACCCTTCTTCGTGGACGACACCCCGGCCCTGTCCATCACCGCCGTGCGCACCCGCGCCCGCCGGCTGAAGCGGACGCACAATCTGGGCCTCGTGGTGGTCGACTACCTGCAGCTCCTGCGCGGGGGCGGCACCTCCAGCCGGGGCGAGCAGAACCGGGTGCAGGAGATCTCCGAGATCACGCGCGGCCTGAAGGCCATCGCCAAGGAGCTGCACGTCCCCGTCATCGCGCTGTCGCAGCTTTCACGCTCGGTCGAGAACCGCGAGGACAAGCGGCCGCAGCTTTCGGACCTGCGCGAGTCGGGCTCCATCGAGCAGGACGCCGACGTGGTGATGTTCGTCTTCCGCGAACAGTACTATCTGGAGCGCGCCGAACCGGGCCGCAGGCCCGACGAGTCGGAGGAAAAGTACAACGACCGGTACCAGCGCTGGCAGGAGCGCTTGGCACAGGTGCACAATACGGCCGACGTCATCATCGGCAAGCAGCGCCATGGCCCGGTCGGAACCGTCAGGCTGTTCTTCGACGGCAACTTCACCCGCTTCGGCGACCTCGACACCACCCACCACGGTGGCTACGACGAGTGACGCGGCGGTCGCCGCCGCCTTGCGGGACGCGCCACCGGGCGTCGGCGCCGTCCTGACCATCGACCTGGACGCGGTGGCCGCCAACTGGCGGCTACTGGCGGCGCGGTCGGGCGGGGCGGAATGCGCGGCGGTGGTGAAGGCGGACGCCTACGGGCTTGGCGCCGACCGTCTCGGCCCGGCGCTGTGGGACGCGGGTGCGCGGACCTTCTTCGTGGCCCACCTGGACGAGGCCCTGGCCCTGCGGACTGTGCTGCCGCAGGCCCGCATCGCCGTGCTGCATGGGGCGCCGGCAGGGGCGGAGGAGGCGCTGGTCGGCGCGGACCTGCTGCCCGTCATCAGCACCCTGTCCGGCATCGACCGCTGGGCTGCCCGTGCGCGGCACCTTGGCCGGCCCCTGCTCGCCCTCATCCAGATCGACACGGGCATGAACCGGCTGGGGCTGGAGCCGGCGGACGTGACGGCGCTGGCCGCCGATCCGGGCCGGCTGGACGGCATCCGGGTGAAGGCCTGGATGAGCCATCTGGCGAGCCCCGAGGTGCCGGACAGCCCCCTGACCGACCTCCAGCTCCGGCGCTTCCGGCAGGCGGTGGCGAAGCTGCCACCGGCGCCCCTGTCGCTTTCCAGCTCATCCGCGATCTTCCGGGGCGGGGCGCTGCTGTTCGACCTGACCCGGCCGGGCGCCGCCCTTTACGGCGTCAACCCCACACCGGAAGCGACGAACCCGATGCGGCCGGTGGTGTCGCTGCATGGGCGCATCCTTCAGGTACGGTCGGTGCCGCCCGGCGAGGGCATAGGCTACGGCGCCACCTTCAGGCCCTCAAGACAGATAAAAGCCGCAACGCTGTCAATCGGCTACGCTGACGGCTTCATGCGATCTCTGAGCAATGCGGGTCATGTCCTCATCGGCGGGGCGCCCGCCCCCATCGCGGGCCGCATCTCAATGGACCTGATGACCGTGGACGCGACCGACGCGCCGCCGGAGGCACTGGCCGAGGGCGGGTTCGCCACCTTGATCGGCTCGCATCTGGACGTGGACGCGGTCGCCGCCGCCGCCGGAACGATCGGCTATGAGATCCTGACCGCCCTTGGCAGACGCTACCATCGGGTCTATCTCGGGGGCAGCACTGGAGAACCCCCGAGGCGCGCGTGATCGGATTCGTGAACGGCATCGGCCGCACCACCCTGGCCTTCATGGAGGCGACGGGGAAGCTCGCCATGTTCACGGCACTGGCCCTGTCCCACTGTCTGCGCCCGCCCTTCTATCTGCGCCATATCGGGCGGCAGATGGTCGACATCGGCTATTACAGCCTGCCCGTGGTCGGGCTGACGGCCGTGTTCACCGGCATGGTGCTGGCGCTGCAGAGCTACAGCGGCTTCGCGCGCTTCAACGCGGAAAGCGCCATCGCCACGGTGGTGGTGCTGTCCATCACCCGGGAGCTGGGGCCGGTGCTGGCGGGCCTGATGGTGGCGGGACGCATCGGCGCCGCCATGGCGGCCGAGCTCGGCACCATGCGGGTGACTGAACAGGTGGACGCGCTGACCACCCTGTCCACCAACCCGTTCAAGTACCTGATCGCCCCGCGCCTGATCGCCGGCACCACCATGCTGCCCCTGCTGGTTCTGGTGGCCGACATCATCGGCGTGTTCGGCGGCTATCTGGTCAGTGTCTACCGGTTGGGCTTCAACGCCTCGACATACATCAACAACACCTGGCAGTACCTTGAATTCATGGACGTCGTGTCCGGGCTTGTGAAGGCGGCCTGCTTCGGCTTCGTGATCGCGCTGATGGGCTGCTACCACGGCTACAACAGCAAGGGCGGCGCCCAGGGCGTGGGTGCGGCAACCACCAACGCGGTGGTCAGCGCCTCCATCCTGATCCTGGTGCTGAACTATCTGCTGACGGGGATCTTCTTCTCATGAGCATGAACGGGAACGGCGCCGTGAACGGCCAGGGCGGGGCCACGCCGAAGATCTCCCTTCAGGGCGTGAAGAAGGCGTTCGGGCCGAAGGTGGTGCTGGACGGGATCGACCTGGACATCGCGCGCGGCGAGTCCGTCGTGATCATCGGCGGGTCGGGCACCGGCAAGTCGGTGCTGCTGAAATGCATCCTCGGCATCCTGGAGCCGGACGCCGGCACCATCAGGATCGACGGGGAGGACACCACCCACGCACGCGGGCGCGAGCGCGAGGCGATGATGCGGAAGTTCGGCATGCTGTTCCAGGGGGCCGCCCTGTTCGACAGCCTGCCGGTCTGGGAGAATGTCGCCTTCGGCCTGATCCAGGGCCAGCAATTAGGACGGCGCGAGGCGAAGGAGCGCGCGGTCGCCACGCTGGGTGCCGTCGGCCTCAATCCGGAGGTGGCGGACCTGTTCCCGGCGGAGCTCTCGGGCGGCATGCAGAAGCGCGTCGGCCTCGCCCGCGCCATCGCCACCCGGCCGGAGGTCATCTTCTTCGACGAGCCGACCACGGGCCTGGACCCGATCATGGCGGACGTCATCAACGACCTGATCGTGAAGTGCGTGCGCGACTTGGGCGCCACCGCCGTATCCATCACCCACGACATGGCGAGCGCCCGCAAGATCGCGGACCGGGTGGCGATGCTCTACAAGGGCCGGCTGATCTGGGTCGGTCCGGTGTCGGAGATCGACCGGTCCGACAATCCCTATGTGGAGCAGTTCATCAACGGCCGCGCCGAAGGCCCGATCCAGATGCAGATCCGGGCGTTCTAGGCCACCCGGCGGGTTCCGGCCCCCCGATTGTTGCAATCGTGTTATGCCCTTGCGTGCTACCCCTCGGATGCGGGGGTGGGAACGGCTATATTGGTGTCGCCAGTCATCCCGACGCCCCCATTCCCTACGACGAGCGCCGTAACCCGTGGCCCGCCCGACCACCCGCTACGTCTGCCAAGCCTGCGGCGCGTCGTTCCCGAAGTGGAGCGGGCGCTGCGACGCCTGTGGTGAATGGAACACCATGGTCGAGGAGCAGGTGGCGGAAGCCGCCCCCAAGGGCCTTGGAACATCCAAGTCGGGCAAGCGCATCGATTTCGTCGCCCTGTCCGGGGTCAGCAAGGACGCGCCGCGCCGCCGCTGCCACATCGCGGAGTTCGACCGGGTCTGCGGCGGCGGTCTCGTCCACGGTTCGGCCCTGCTGGTGGGCGGCGATCCGGGCATCGGCAAGTCCACCCTGCTGCTCCAGGTGCTCTGCCGCCTCGCCCAGGACGCGCGCTGCGCCTATGTCTCGGGCGAGGAGGCGGTGGACCAGGTGCGGATGCGCGCGGCACGCCTCGGCCTCCAGGGCGCGCCGGTGGAACTGGCCGCGGCCACAAGCGTGCGGGACATCGTCGCCTCCCTCGACGCCGCCGACGGGCCGCGCGTCGCGGTGATCGATTCCATCCAGACCATGTTCGTCGACACGCTGGACAGCGCGCCGGGCACGGTCGCCCAGGTGCGCGCCAGTGCCGCCGAGCT
This sequence comes from Rhodospirillaceae bacterium, assembly GCA_029267445.1. GTDB lineage: Bacteria > Pseudomonadota > Alphaproteobacteria > Azospirillales > Azospirillaceae > JAJUIU01. The sequence goes on along the minus strand of JAJUIU010000078.1, from coordinate 666 downwards.
GATCCGGGTGGCCAAACGCCGGGGCATCACCCTGCTGATCGTCGGCCACGTCACCAAGGACGGGCAGATCGCCGGCCCCCGCGTGCTGGAGCACATGGTGGACACGGTCCTTTATTTCGAAGGCGAGCGCGGGCACCAGTTCCGCATCCTGCGGGCCGTGAAGAACCGCTTCGGCCCGACCGACGAGATCGGCGTGTTCGAGATGGGCGAGGATGGGCTGACCGAGGTGTCCAACCCGTCCGAACTGTTCCTTGCCGACCGCCGGGGCGACATCACCGGCACCGCCGTCTTCGCCGGGATCGAGGGCACGCGCCCCGTCCTGGTGGAGGTGCAGGCGCTGGTGGCGCCATCGGTGCTGGGCACGCCGCGCCGGGCGGTGGTGGGCTGGGATTCCGGCCGCCTCGCCATGGTGCTGGCCGTACTGGAGGCGCGTTGCGGCGTCGCCATCGGCGCCAACGACGTCTACCTGTCCGTCGCCGGCGGCCTGAAGGTGACGGAGCCGGCGGCCGACCTCGCGGTGGCGGCGGCGCTGGTGTCCTCCCTGACCGGGGAGCCGGTGCCGGGCGATGCGGTGGTGTTCGGCGAGATCGGCCTGTCGGGCGAGGTGCGCGCCGTCAGCCAGACGGACCAGCGCCTGAAGGAGGCGGCGAAGCTGGGCTTCGGCCG
>JAJUIU010000081.1 GCA_029267445.1 Rhodospirillaceae bacterium | reverse complement strand
CGGTGCCGCCCCTGCCGGGGCGGTCGCACCCGGCGACAGGCTGGGCGACGGGCCGGGCGAGGGGACGGAGGCCGCCGGGCCGGATGGCGCCGGCAGCGTCACGGCGCCGGCCTGGACTGGCGCTGACGTCCCGCCCTGGGGCATGGTCACCGCCCGGCCCGACGCTGTCTGGCCGCCGCCCTGGCCCTCTGCCGGGGCCTGGGCCTGCGACGGCGGAGGCGTGATCACCGGGGGCAGGGCGACCACCGTGGCGCGCACGGCGATGTTGGGGCGCAGGGTCGGCAGCGTCTGTCCGTCCGCCACTCCCGTCCCGTCCACCGGCGCGGTGCCTGTCGGTTGCGCGCCGGGCTGGGCGGCCGTCTGGCCCGTGGGTGCGGCGCCGGAGGGCGCCCCCGCCGCCGACGGCCGGGCGGGTGGTTGAGTGCCGCCTTGCGGGGCCGTCGACGCGGCCGTCTGTCCGGAAGCCTGTGCCGGCGTCGCGGCCGGCTGCGGTGTCAGGGCCACCGCCCGCTGCGGCTGCGCCGCCGTCTGCCCGCCGGGGATCTGAAGCTGGACGGGACGGTCCGTCGGCAGCGGCACTGGGGTCTTCACCACCACGTCGCCGGCCGGGGTCCGGATGGTGGCCGTGCCGTCCTCCTGCGCCACCACCTGCCCCGTCACGGTCACCGTGCGGGCAAGGGCGGCCAGCTTCGGCGGCAGCGATTCGATGGTCACGTCCGCCACCGCGACCGGCGCGCGGCCTTGGCCGGAGGGCTGGGCCGGCGGGGTCGGCGTGGTGGACGGGGGAAGCGAGGCGCCGCTCATCGCGGCCTCCCTGGGATGCGGGGTCCCGGACGGGCGGCCGGGATCAGTGGCCGCCCGCGATCTTCTGGGCGATCGCGGCGACGTCGGCGGCGGCGTCGCTGTTGGGCGAGCGCAACAGCAGCGGCATCTGGCTCTTGATCGCCTCGCGCACCTTGAGATCGCGCCGTACGATCCCGGCCAGCGGCGGCTCCTTGCGCAGGAACTTCCGGCAGGCGGCCAGCAGCGTGTCGTAGGTCTTCTGTCCCTCGTTCCGGGTCTGCGCCATGTTCACCACCACGCGCAGGTCGGCGTTCGGGTTGGCCTGCCAGGCGAGCTTCAGGAAGGCGTAGGCGTCGGTGATGCTGGTCGGCTCGTCCGTGGTCACCACCAGCGTGGTCCCGGCGGGGGAGGCGAAGGTGCGCACGGTGCGGTCAACACCGGCGCCGAGGTCCACCACCACCCAGTCATAGGTGCGGGCGACCTCGCCAAGCTCCGTCCTGAGCTGCGACAGCCGCTGCGGCGGCAGGTTGGCCAGATTGCCGGAGCCGGAGCGCCCCGCGATGATGTCGAACCCGCCCTCGCCATAGCGCTGGGCGCAGTCGGCCAGCGTGACCCCGCCCTCGATCACCTGCCCCAGGTCCCTGTCCGGCATCAGGCCGAGCTGGATGTCCACGTTGGCGAGGCCGAGGTCGCCGTCGAACAGCAGGGTGCGGCGCCCCAGATGCGCCAGCGAATGGGCGAGCGTGATGGAGAAGAAGGTCTTCCCCACACCGCCCTTGCCGCTGGCGACGGCGAGCACGTTCTGGCGCCGGAGGGGGATCACGGTGTCGGTCGCGGCGGACGAGAGGTCGGTCGCGGCGGACGAGAGGTCGGTCATGGTCAGGTCCCCGTCTGCATGGGTCGGCGCGCTTGGGCGGTGTCGGAGGCTTGCTTCGCGGCTTCAGGCATCAAAACCCGTGCCAACGCCGTCGGCGTCAGCGGCGTGAGGCCGTCGGCCACCTTCGGTGTCAGGCTGGCGTCGCAGAAATTCAGGTCGGCGGCGCGGGCGGCGGCGAGCAGGCCGCCGAACCGGCGGCTCATGTCCAGCCGGGTCACCAGCAGCCGCCGCACGCCGATGTCGCGGAAGGCGATGGCGGTCTCTGCCGCGTCCATCGGGTCCATCCCGGCGGGCAGCACTAGTACCGGCTCCACGTCGGCGGCGAAGGCGAGGTCGCGCAGGTCGCGCATGTCGGCCGCGTCGTAAGGGTTGCGGCCGGCGGTGTCGATCAGCACCTGCTCGGCCCCCTTCTGCACATCCAGCGCGTCGGCCAGGGCGGGCGCGTCCTCCACCGTGATCAGCCGCTGCTTCAGCAGCCGCGTGAAGGCGCTCAGCTGCTCCATCGCACCCGCCCGCGCCGTGTCGGTGGAGATGATCCCGACCGGGCACTTCCTCAGCGCCGCGCGGGTCATCAGCTTCGCCACGGCCAGCGTCTTGCCCGCACCCGGCGGGCCGACCAGCATCACCGGCTTGGCGAAGCGCCCCTCGGGCAGGGGCTGGAACCCGAAGGATGCGTCCAGCGCCGCCGACAGGGCCATCAGCGGGTCGCGGGCGTCCAGGTCGCCGATGCTCTCCAGCAGTTCGCCGGACAGGTCCTCGTTCAGTCCGTGGCGGGCCAGGACCTCGGCCACCTGGTCCAGGATGTTGGGGCCCGGCGGCTCGCCGCCGAAACGCAGCGGGGTCGCGGCCACCGTCGGGCTGGCGTCCTCCTCCACCGCCGCCGTCACGCGGACGCCGACACCCTCCTCCTCGCGGGTGGCGACGATGATGGCGTCCTCGCCCAGCACCTCGCGGACTTGCCGCATGGCCTCGGCCATGGTCTTGGCATGAAAGGATTTCAGCCGCATCGCGCGCCTTCCAGGGGCGCGTGCGCCCCGCTCTCAGCCATGACGGTGGTTCCTCGCGCCATCAGATCTGCCCCAGCGTCTTGATCTTGGCCTTGGGATGGATTTCGTTCTGCGACATCACCACCGTCGCCGGCCGGAACCGCTCGATGATGGAGCGCACATAGGGCCTGACGCCGGGGCTGGTCAGCAGCACCGGGGACTCGCCCTGCATGGCGAACTTCTCGAAGGTGGTGCGCACCGAGGTGATGAACTGCTGCAGGCGCGACGGCGCCATGGCGAGCTGCTTCTCGTCCCCGTCGCCGGCGAGGCTCTCGGCGAAGGCTTGTTCCCATTCCGGCGACAGCGTGACCAGCGGGATGAAGCCCATCTCGCCCGTGTTGGCATCGGAGATCTGGCGCGACAGCCGGGCCCGCACATGCTCGGTGATGTGGGTCAGGTTGCGCGTATAGGCCGTCGCCTCCGCGACACCCTCCAGGATGGTCGGCAGGTCGCGGATCGACACGCGCTCCGACAGCAGGTTCTGCAGCACCCGCTGCAGTCCGCCCACGCTGATCTGGCCGGGGATGACGTCCGAGACGAGCTTCTGGTGGTCGCGGCCCATCTCGTCCAGCAGCTTCTGCGTCTCCGCGTAGGACAGCAGCTCCGACATGTTGTCCTTCACCACCTCGGTCAGGTGGGTGGTGACCACGGTGGGCGGGTCGACGACGGTGTAGCCCCGGAACAGCGCCTCCTCGCGGTAGGCGGGCTCGATCCACTTGGCCGGCAGGCCGAAGGTCGGCTCGTTGGTCTGCTCACCGGGAAGCTGGATGGTCTCGCCGCGCGGGTCCATGCAGAGCAGCATGTTGGGCCGGATGTCGCCGCGCCCCGCCTCGATCTCCTTGATCCGGATGACGTACGTGGTGGGAGGAAGCTGCAGATTGTCCTGGATCCGCACGGCCGGCATGATGATGCCGATGTCGCTGGCGAGCTGGCGGCGCAGGCTCTTGATCTGGTCGGTCAGCCGGTGGCCGACATCGGTGTTGATCAGCGACAGCAGGCCGTAGCCGATCTCCAGCCGGATCAGGTCGATGGCGAGGGCGGCGGCGATTGGCTCCTCCGCCACGGGCGGGGGCAGCGCCTGGGTCGCCTCCTCCAGCTCCTTCGCCGCCGCCTCCTGCTCGCGCCGGCGCGGGATGAAATAGGCGGCGGCCCCGATGGCGGCGGCGGCCGGCAGGAAGATGTAGAAGGGCATGCCCGGCAGGAAGCCCAGCACGGCGACGAACACCGCCGTCAGCCCCAGCGCCATAGGATAGAAGGTGAGCTGGCCCATCACCGCCTTGTCGGTGGAGCCCTGGGTGCCCGACTTCGACACCATCAGGCCCGCCGCGAGCGAAACGAGCAGTGCGGGGATCTGGGAGACGAGGCCGTCGCCGACGGTGAGCTGGGTATAGGTGCTGCCGGCCTCCGCGAAGCTCATCTCCTCGCGGCCAATGCCGATGATCATCCCGACGATGACGTTGATGAAGGTGATGATCAGGCCGGCGATGGCGTCGCCGCGCACGAACTTCGACGCACCGTCCATGGAGCCGAAGAACTGGCTCTCGTCCTCCAACTCCTTGCGGCGGGTCTTCGCCTGCTGCTCGTCGATCAGCCCGGCCGACAGGTCGGCGTCGATCGCCATCTGCTTGCCCGGCATGGCGTCCAGGGTGAAGCGGGCCGCCACTTCGGCGATGCGGCCCGCACCCTTGGTGATGACGATGAAGTTCACCAGCACCAGGATCGAGAAGACGGTGACGCCGATGATGAAGTCGCCGCCCATGATGAAGCCGGCGAAAGTCTCGATCACGCTGCCGGCTGCGTCCGTGCCCTCATGGCCGTTGGCCAGGATCAGCCGCGTGGAGGCGAGGTTCAGCGCCAGCCGCAGCATCGTTGAGATCAGCAGGATGGTGGGGAAGCTGCTGAACTCCAGCGGCTTCTGGATCGACAGCACCACCATCAGGATCAGGATCGAGAAGGTGAAGGAGATCGTCAGGCCGACATCCAGCAGCCATGTCGGCATGGGGAGGATCAGCACCACCACCAGCATGACGATGGCGAGCGCGAACAGGGCTTCGCTGCGCCGCGCCGATCCGGCGAGGCCCTTCAGGAAGTCCAAGCCCTGCGCGACGCCGCGTCCGCCGGTCTGGTCGGTCATCGTCCGTCACCTGTGGGGTTGCCGGGCGTCATGGCTCAGAGCGCCGCCCGTTCCTCGGCCCCGGAGGGCGGCGGCACGGGCACGCCGTCGTCGGAGTATTCCTTCAGCTTGTTGCGCAGCGTCCGGATGGAGATGCCCAGGATGTTCGCCGCGTGCGTCCGGTTGCCCAGCGTATGGCGCAGCGTGTCCAGGATCAGGTCGCGCTCCACCTCGGCCACCGTGCGGCCGACCAGCCCCTGAGTGCCGCCGCCGGATGCCGGGGCGGAGGCGGGCGCCGTCGCCGTGGCGCGCGCGGCGACCGGACCGATGGCCGGGGCCACGGGCTTCGGCGGGGCGCTGCCCAGTGGCTCCCCGCCCGTCAGCATGATGGCGTCCGGGCCGATCTCCGTCCCGCGCGACAGCAGCACGGCGCGATGGATCGTGTTTTCCAGCTCGCGCACATTGCCGCGCCAGTGATGGGACTGCAGCACGGCCATCCCAGCCGGGCCGATGGTGCGCTCCGGCAGGCCGTTTGCCTCCGAGTACTTCCGGGCGAAATGCTCCGAAAGCAGGGCGACGTCCTGCGGCCGCTCGCGCAGCGGCGGAAGCTGCAGGTTCACGACGTTCAGCCGGAAATACAGGTCCTCGCGGAACTTGCCCGCCTTCGCCTCCGCCAGCATGTCGCGGTTGCTGGTCGCCAGGATGCGGATGTCCACCTTGACCGGCTGGTTGCCGCCGACCCGGTCGATCACCCGCTCCTGGATGGCCCGCAGCAGCTTGGCCTGGAGCCGCAGGTCCATCTCGCTGATCTCGTCCAGCAGCAGGGTGCCGCCGTTCGCCTCCTCGAATTTGCCGATGCGGCGGGCGACGGCGCCTGTGAAGGCGCCCTTCTCATGGCCGAACAGCTCCGATTCCAGCAGGTTGTCCGGAATGGCGGCGCAGTTGACGGAGATGAATGGGCCGTTCGACCGGCGGGACTTGCGGTGGATGAACCGGGCGATCAGCTCCTTGCCGGTGCCGGACTCCCCGGTGATCAGGACCGATGCATCCGACGCTGCAATACGCTCTGCCATTTGCAACATCGCCTGCATGGCGGGATCGCGGCTGACGATCTGGTGGCTCTCCTCCGCCACCGCCTCCAGCACGGCGGCGATCAGGGCGGCGTCGGGGGGCAGGGGTATGTACTCCTTGGCCCCGGCCCGGATCGCCTTCACGGCGGCCTGGGCGTCGGTCCCCACACCGCAGGCCACGACCGGGACGGCGAAGCGCTCCGTCTTCAGCGCCTCGATCAGCATGCCCACGTCCAGCTTCACATCGACCATGACGAGGTCGGCACCCTGGCCGACGCGCAGGGCGTTCAGCGCCCCGTCGATGCTTTCCGTGTGGGAGACCTTTGCCCCCCGCTGCAGCGCGATCTTGCCGGCGGCACTGATGTAGCCTTCGAGCGTTCCAACGATCAGCAAGCGCATCGGTCAGACCCTCTTCCGGGTTCCACGGTTCGCATCGGGTTCAGTCGAACGTGCTCAGCCGGTGCTCCGGCGGCAGCACGGTGTTGATCAGGATCTCCAGCCGGCGCGGATTCTCCTGCCGGGCGACCGAGCCGGCGGCCAGCAGGAACAGGCTGTCGGCCAGGGCCTTGGCGTCGGCGTTCCGCTCCACCTTCCCGGCCAGCGGCGACAGCACCATGCTGCCCAGCACCGCACCGTAGAAGGTGGTCAGCAGCGCCACCGCCATCGCCGGGCCGATGCTGGACGGGTCGGCCAGCCCGCCCAGCATCTGGACGAGGCCGACCAGCGTGCCGATCAGGCCCATGGCCGGCGCCACTTCGGCGGCACGGCGGATCACGGCGGCACCGGAACGCGCGCGGGCCTGGTTGGCCTCGATCTCGTTGCGCAGGATGCGCTCCACATCCTCCGACGGCAGGCCGTCGATGATCAGCTCGATCGACCGGTGCAGCAGCGGCTCGCGCTTCACGGCGGCGAGCATGGGCTGCAAGGCGAGGGGGCCGCTGCGGCGGGCCACCTCGGCGATCTGCAGGGCGAAGCGCGCCGTCGCCTGCGGCGGGCGGAGCTGGGTCGTGAAGGTGGCCCCGATCAGCCGTGTCGCCGACACCACGTCGCCCATGGAGAAGGAGATCACCGTCACCGCCGCCGTCCCGCCCACCACGATCAGGACGGAGGGCAGGTTGAAGAAGGCGCCGATGTTGCCGCCCATCACCAGGGCGGCGCCGACGAGGCCCAGCCCGATGACGAGGCCCAGCAGCGTGGCGAGGTCCAGTCCGGACCTGCCGCGTGGCAAGGCCGGCAGCGTTCCGGGCCGGGCCGGCGCGCCGGCGGCCGGGCCGGTCTCCACGGGGCCGGCGGCGGCCTGGGCCTTCACGCGGGCGCGGGCCTGGGCGACCATCGGGCTGACCGGGGGGCTGGCGGGTGTCTGTTCGGCCATCATCCCGCTCACGATCGGTCGGTCTTGATGATTTCGGTCATGGTCACGCCCAGCCGGTCCTCGACCACCACCACCTCGCCACGGGCGACCAGCCGGTTGTTGACGTAGATGTCGATGGCCTCGCCGACCTTGCGGTCCAGCTCGACGACGGCGCCGCGCCCAAGCTTCAGCAGGCTGCTCACCTGCATCGAGGTCTTGCCCAGCACGGCGGAGATCTGGACGGGGATGTCGTAGACGGATTCGAGGTCCTTCACGACCATGGCGTCGTCGCCGCGGTCCATGCCCTCGAAGTCGTTCAGCCCCATATCGTCCTTGGTTGCCATGGCTCAGCGGCTCCGATCAGCGATCCTGTGGCGCAGTGCACCGTTGCGCATCAGTGGGCGGCCGTGGCGGCGCGGGCCGCGGCCATGCGTTCGGCGCTGGCGGTCTTGCCGGCCGGGGCGGGGCCGTCGGGGAAGCCGGCCAGCAGGTCGCCGGCGATCCGCTCAACCTCCGCCCAGAGGGCCTGCGGATCGCGCTCGGCGCCGCCGTCCCCCCAGTCCGCCTTCACGTCCAGCTCGCCCAGGCGCGGGTCGGCGAGAACGCTGACCTGCCCGGCGAAGCCGTGGCGCGCCGCCATGTCCTCGATCCTGTCGCGCAGCAGGTCCAGCCACTTTTCGTGGACACGGATGACCAGCCTCACTTCGTCCACCAGCTCGGTCAGGAAGGCGGTCACCGCCGCCTCCACCTCCGCCTGCCCATGCTGGGCGATGTAGGCCGGCATCAGCTTGCGCACGATCGCCAGCGTCAGGCGCATGGTGTTCTGCTGGCGGGCGTTCCGCGCCGCCTCCTCCGCCGCGATAAGCTGGGCGAGGTCGGCGTCGACCCGGTCGAGGGCGGCGGCCAGCGCGAGGTCGGCCTCCGTCTCCGCGTCCGCGCGGCCCTTCTCCTGGCCCTCCGCGAAGCCCTGGCCATAGGCCTCCGCCCGGGCCTGGGCCAGCTTCTCCTCAAGCTCGGTCTGGGTGAAGGTCGGCTCCGGCGGCGCCTCCTCCTCGGGCGGGGCCTCGACGGGTTCCTCCGCGTCGTGCCGCGGCGGCGAGCGGCCGTCGTCGAAGCTCCGGTCGAAGATGAACTTCTGGATCGTGGACATGATGCGGGCGCCCGATCCTCAGCTTTCCTGGTAGAGCCAGTTGCGGATGATGGAGACCGCCTCCTCGGGGTGCTTCTCCACGATCTCGCCGACCTTGCGCAGGGACGAGGCGCGGACGCGCCCGTCGACGCGGTTGATGTCGATCATCTGCTCCAGCTCCTCGTTGGCCTGGGCGGCCTCCAGCGCCAGCTCGCGGGCCAGGGCGCCGCCGCCGGGGCCGGCCAGCTGCGGCACGCCACCGCCGTCGGCCAGCAGGTCCGGCTCCTCCTCAAGCTGCGGCGTGCGGTCCAGGGCGCGGGCGACCAGCGGGCGGATCACCAGCAGGATGACGAGGATCGCCACGATCGCCAGCACCACCGTCTCCGCGATGCGGAAGATGTCCTGGCGCGGCAGGCCGAAGATCGTGTCCTCGGCGACCTCCTCCAGGCCCTCCGGCACGGCGAAGCGCATGTTCACGACCTCGACCGTGTCGCCGCGCGCGGGGTCGAACCCGATGGCGGACTGGACCAGCCGCTCCAGCTGCTGCAGCTCCTGCTCGGGCCGCGGCTGGTAGACCTGCTCGCCGTTCTCGCCGGTGGTGTAGACGCCGTCCACCAGCACCGCGACCGACAGGCGGCGGATCTGGCCGCTCTCGCGCTCGTGCACCTTCACGGTGCGGCTGATCTCGAAGTTGACCGTCTCCTCGGTCCGGTTGGTGCGCGCGGTCGACTGGCCGGTGGCGGCGTTGGCCGCGTCGGCGCCGGGCAGGTTGTTGGCGATTGTGACCGGGTCGACGCCGTCGCGGTTCTGCTCCTCCGACTCCTCTGTCACGGTCTGCGTGCCGCGGATGACCTGGCTTTCCGGGTCGAAGATCTCGCTGTTGGTGGTGATGCGGTCGAAGTCCATCTCCACCGCGACCCGGGCCTGCACCTTGCCCATCCCGACGGAGCGGGCCAGCAGCTCCTCCACCGTCTGGGTCAGCCGCGCCTCCTGGGCGAGGCGCTTCTCCTCGGCCGTGGTCAGCAGGGCGTCGGGCGTGTTTGCGGCCATGCCGCGGGCCAGCAGGTTGCCCCGGTCGTCCACGATCGAGACCATGTTGGGCTCGAGCTGCGGCACGGCCGCACCCACCAGGGTCTGGATGCCCAGGATCTGCTCCCGGCTGAGCTGCGCGCCGGGGCGCAGCCGCAGGAACACGCTCGCCGTCGCCGTCTGCGACTGGCGGGAGAACAGCTCGCGCTTGGGCAGCACCAGATGGATGCGCGCGCTCTGCACCGGCTGCAGCGTCTGCACCGTGCGGGCGAGCTCGCCCTCCAGTGCCCGCAGCTGCTGGACGTTCTGCATGAAGGTGGTGGTGCCAAGGCCTTCGCCCTGGTTGAAAATCTCGTAGCCGACATTGCCGCCGGAGGGGAGGCCCTGGCCCGCCATCATCATGCGCACGCGGCCCACCTGGTCGGCCGGCACCTCGATCCGGGTTCCGTCGGGGCTGGCGCGGTAGGGGATCTGCTGCGCCTCCAGCTGCTCGACGATGGCGCCGCCGTCCTGCGGGTTCAGGTCGCTGTAGAGGAGCGACATGTTCGGCGACGACCACTGCGACATGCCGAAGATGAAGACCGCGACGATGGCGATGGCCGCGCCGCCGATGGCCGCGAGGCGCACCGGTCCCAGATTGCGCAAGGTCTGCAGGAACGAATCCACCCCGAACGCTCCCCTTCCACTGCCCGATCGGGCGAGAATCTACATGGGACGAATCCCAATTTCGAGGGAGGTTGCGAACATTCGGTGAATCCCTGCGGGCGGACTAGGCAATTTTTGCCGCTTTTCGCCGGAAGTGTTGCCCGGATGCAACGCATCTCCCCGGGGAGGTAGGCAGCAATTTCCGGGCCAGCCCAGCCAGAGGGCGCGGCTTGCGGTGCGCGGCGCTCCGTACGATGCTGCCGCCGGGCTGAGCGGGAACGGGTTTTGGGTCATGAGGCTGTTCACGGAGCATCCGGCCAGCGTCGGCCAGAGCTATGGCGCGCACCTGCTGTTCGCGGCGCGCGTTGGGGGGCGCATGATGCTGGGCGGGCTCGCCTGCGTCATCCACGGCCTGCTGCCGTTCCTATTCCAGACGACCGGCAGCCGGACCATCCGCGCCCTGCATGACGAGGTCGCCCGGCCGCGCCATGCGGACGGGGAGGGGCGTGGGCCGGGCACGACCGAGCCGGAATACCTCATCTGAGCGGTCGGGCTCAGCCCCCGGTGAACGGTCGGGCTCAGCCCTCCGAGAGTTCGCGCACGACGCGCTGGTACTCGTCCTCGGCCTTCATCTGCTCCAGATCGTCCAGCTCCTGCTGGATGATGCGCAGCACACGGCGGACGTAGTCGTTGCGCAGGGCCGCGCGGGCGTTCTTCGCGTCGTCGTCGGGTCGCCACGCGTCGATCTCGTCCTGGCGCATCACGCCCTTGGCGGCCAGGATCCGCTCGACCGTGTCCAGCCGCTCCCGCGTGACCGACAGTTCCGCCGCGAGCGCCATCGCGATGGCCAGGACCTTGTCCACCGCCGGATCGTGATGGAAGTAGGGGCGCCGGCCCTTCGCCTTCAGGGCCGGGTCCAGCAGTTTCGGATCGCGCGCCTTCGCCTGGGCCATGGGGTCACGCGGCCTTGCGGGAGCCGAAGCCGTACCACTGGCCGCCGCGGCCGAAATCCTTGCCGCCGTCCATGCCGTCGTCCTTGGCGAAGTCGCGCTCGATCTGCCCGACGAAGGTCGTCTCGAAGCAGTCCTCGGGCCGGAAGCCCGCCTTCACCATCTCGTCGACCATGTTCATGTCGTGCAGCGTGGTCCAGAACGGCTCGTTGTTGTAGTGCGCGTCCCAGTCGCGGATCAGCGCGTCGTAGGCGGGCATGCCGCGGTAATGCGGCTGCTCCAGCGACAGGTGGAGGCCACCCGGCGCCATCAGCCGGTGGATTTCCCGCAGCAGCGCGGGCAGCGCCTTGCGGCTGGTCTCGTGCCAGAACTGGGCGGTGACGATCAGGTCGAAATGGCCGTCGGGGAACCGCGTCCGCTCGCAGTTCTCCTGGATGAAGCGGATGTTCGTCACGCCCATGGACTTCGCCGTGGCATGGCCGTAGCGCAGCATCGGGGCCGCCACGTCCAGGGCGATGATCTCCGCCTCGGGGAACAGCTTCGCCAGCGGCACCGTGTTGTGGCCGAGGCCGCAGCCCATGTCGAGGATGCGCGTCGGCCGCAGGTCCGGGGCGTTCGCGCGGATCCAGGCGACCATGGCGCGCCCGCCGCCGTCGTTGTACCTGCCGAGCAGGCCGCCGGTGGTGGCGAAGATCCCGCAATCGTAGTTGGCGGCGGCCGACACGTCGTCGTCCGTCACCTCGGTGTAGTAGCTGCCGGGCATGCAGTGCGTGTCGACGCCGGTGAGGTAGCGCGGCACCTCCAGATCCGGATCGAGCTCCAGGTTCGGGTCGCCCTCGTTCAGCGCGCGGGCCTTGGCGTTCAGCTCGTCGATCTGGCGCAGCACCATGGCGCGCCCGTTCTCCTGGCGCATCTCCATGTAGCTGCGGCGCAGGGACGACCAGGTCTGCCAGTAACCGTCATCCTCCATGTACGGGCGCAGCTCGTGGCGGGTCTGCGGCTCGCGACCGTGCTCGGCCTGGAAGCGCGGCAGGACCCGCTTCTCATAGGCCAGCCGGTTGCCCGGGAACACCTTGGTCTGGATGTGGACGTTGAGGGACGCGAGGAAGTTGAACCGCGCGATCTCGTCATGCGTCCCGTCGGGGAAGACGCCATGCCGACCGACATCCGTCCACGGGGGCGGGCCCACCATCTCCTTCGCCATGTCACTCTCCCGGTTGATCGCCGGCCGACGGGCCGTGGCTGCACAGTTTGGAACAGTTCCAAACTGAAGGCAACTTGTCCGGACAAATTTAGCGCCCGCCGGCCCCGCCGCCAACCCGGAAAGGCGATCCGGCCCGTCGTGCGGTCCTCCGGTGGCGCAGCCAGTCCCAGTCGACCCGATGCAGCAGGCCCTGCAGGGGCCATTGCGGGCGCTCGGGGTCCAGGATCTCGGCCTCGACCAGGAACTCGGCCGCCACCCCGACATCGCCGCCGACGATGGGCCGCAGTGTGCGGCCGGGGCGAAGGCGCAGGCGCTCGATCGCGGCGACGAGCGATCCCGCCCGGGCCAGCGTGTCGCGCAGCTCCCCGATGGAGCAGCCAAGATGCTCGGCCACCAGCCCGTCGCGCAGATCGAGGATGGCCGCGGGCGGCACACCCCCGTCGATCCCGCCCGGACGCGACTCCACGGCCAGATCGCACTCGGTGTCGAACCCCATGGAGCGGTTGTTGATGTTCGACGACCCGACGCGCAGAAGACGGTCGTCGATGATCAGCACCTTGGAATGGACATAGATGCGATGTCCCCGCGCCGTCACCGGCGTGTGGATGGCGAAGCGCCCGCCTGGGTCGGCCGCGCGCAGCGCCGCCATCATGTGGTCGCGCGCCATGCCCATGGCCCGCTCCTCCAGCCAGCCATGGGCGCCCAGCGGAAGGACGACCACCACCTCCGGGCCGTCCGGTTCCCGCAGGCGCCGCAACAAGGCGCGGCCGATCCGGCGGCTGGCGAAGTACTGCGCCTCGATGTAGATGCAGCGGCGCGCGGCGCCGATCGCCGCCAGCCAGAGCCGTTCGATCTCGCCGACCTGCTCCTGCGCGCCGTAGGCGGGCAGGGTGCGCGCGATCGCCACGTCGTGGCGCGTGGCGAAGGGGGGCAGGTCGTCGGGCCAGAGGTCGTGCGTTTCCGGAGGGGGCTCCAGGCTTTCGCCGGTGGCGGATTCCCAACGGGCGCGCGCGATGCCGCCCAGGGTGCGCGCGGCATCGCCGTCGACGGCCATGGTCGTGTCGTGGAACGGCTCGTAAAGGCGACCGCTCGGCCGGCGGCGGTGCGGATCATGGTCCAGGTGGGCGCGCGTGTCCCATCGGTCCGCCGTCATGTCGATCCCGCCACAGAATGCCAGGGAGTCGTCGATCACGACGATCTTCTGATGGTGGCAGGCCCCGATCGGATGGTCGGCCGCCAGCCGGTAGTTCAGCCGCGGGTCCGACATCCAGTCCAGGATGAACAGCGGCGTCATGCCGCGCCACGCCGCCTGGAACAGGCTGAGCCGCCATTTCAGCACATGGATGTTCAGCGTCGGCGTCCGCTTCACCAGCCAGGTCAGCAGACCCCCCAGCCTTCGCGGCACGCCGTCGCGGCCCTGGTGCGGGTCCAGCTTGATGCGCGTGTCGAAATCCCAGGCGATCATCAGCACCTGGTGCTTGGCCCGCAGCAGGGCTCGCCGCAGGGCCAGGAAATAGTCCGCCGCGTCGACGATGATGGCCGACCGGTCCGCCCGCGCCAGGACGTGGCAGGTGTCGCCCGGGCGCAGGATCGGTTCCCAGCCGCGGTCGGCCGCTTCCGCCGATCGTCCGGCCGATGCGCTCTGGTCCCGTGTCCCCATGCCGAAATCCGTCGTCCGGGCTCCCCTGTCGGCTGGCGACCGTACGGCGCGCGGTCGCGCCGACGGCCCGCCCCGCTGCGCGATCGCGCCTCGGTGGCTCCTCCAGCGGCCCCCTCAGCGGCCTCCTCAGCGCTTGATGTCGCGGATGGTCTGCTTGATGTCGCCCTGGATCTGGTCGGCGCGTCCCGCCGCCTTGTCCTTCTGGCCCTGCCGCTTCATGTCCTTGTCGCCCAGGGCGTCGCCGGCGGTCTCCTTCAGGTCGCCCTTCATCTCGCCCATCTTGCCCTCGGTCTTCTTGTCGGTCATCGCGTCCTCCTTTGCCATCCCGTCGCGCCGGATCGGCCGACCGGGAACCAACAGGCGGGCTCGCGAAACGTCTCCGCCCGTTCGGGGTGCTCCCGGTCCTCGGGACGGGGCGACTGTCTTCCCCAAATGTCGAAGCGGCCGCCCCGGCCGTGCGCGGTCAAGCGCCCAGCACCGCGCGGACGCGCCCGAAAGCTGGCCATGACTGCGCCGGATCGGATTTCTTGCGTTCCAGCCGCTTATCCCTCGAAACTTTAGGGGCATGCTGGCCCTTTTCCCCGTTCTGCCTTTTCTTTCGGCAGATCGCCTTTGGCGTAAGCGGCGTCATCTCATTGTAATCGCTTGTATTGTAATTTTCTTTCGCGGGTCTGCCGGGAATTTTCCAGCAGGGTACAATTGACACGTCGGGTCTAATCAGTTTAACCCCTTGCGGCATTCCGGGAGGATCGCCCAAAGAAGGGCGGCTCCAACCCAGCCGCGAAGCGCCGGTCTCCGGTCCGCCTCGCTGCATGCGGTGGTCAACCGGGGGTCCGGGCAGGCCCGCCGGCACGGCGTCTCGTCGTGTCGGCATGGACTTTGCGACGGACCGGGGCTAAGCGGAGAACCGGGGTCAACCCCGGCGCATGCTTTCAGCGGTCAAGGCTAGCAGGGACGGGGCAGGGGAGCATCGTTATGTCGATATCCTGAACAGAGATTTAATCAGGTCCTTCATCGTTCAATCGCACAGATAATGTGCAGTCCGATGCCGAAGTGAGCATCCCAGGGCAGTTGGAGCGTTCATGACCAAGTCGAACCTCGGGCGGCGCGCGGCCATCGCGGCCGTGACCGCCGTTGTGCTTTCCGGTGCCGCGACCATCCCGACGGATGGGGCCCAGGCGCAGCAGATCCAGCAGCTGATCGATGTTGAGCGCCAGGTGGCGCAGGCCGGGGCGCAGAGCCAGGCCACGATCGACAAGATCGCGGATGAGACCGACAAGCTTGTGTCGGAATACCGCACGATCATGACCCAGATCGACAACATCAAGGTCTACAACCAGCAGCTCACCGACCTCGTCGCCTCCCAGGAGAAGGAGCGTCAGTCGCTGCAGACCCAGATCGAGAACGTCAGCCTCGTCGAGCGCGAGATCGTTCCGCTGATGCAGCGCATGATCAACACGCTGGAGCAGTTCATCGAGCTGGACACGCCGTTCCTGCTCGAGGAGCGCAAGCAGCGCGTCCAGGCGCTCCGCGCGCTGATGGCCCGCGCCGACGTCTCCACCGCCGAGAAGTATCGCCGCCTGATGGAGGCCTACCAGGTGGAGAGCGAGTTCGGCCGCAACATCGAGGCCTACTCCGGCACGCTCGAACTGAACGGACAGGCCCGCACCGTCGACTTCCTGCGTTTCGGCCGCGTCGTGCTGGCCTACCAGACGCTGGACGGCAATGAGCAGGGCGTGTGGGACAACAAGGCGAAGCAGTGGGTGGTCCTGCCGGACACCTACCGCGGCGCCCTGCGCCAGGGGCTGGCCATTGCCCGCCGCCAGGCCGCCCCCGATCTGCTCGTCCTTCCCGTTTCCGCGCCGGAGACCGTTCGATGATCCGCCTTTCCTCCACCATCCGCGGCCTGCTGATGGCCGGCGCGGTCGCGACCATGTTCGCGGGCGCCGTCCCGGCGGTCGCCCAGCAGCAGCAGCAGCAGCAGCGCGCCACCAGCCTCGATCAGCTCCTGGAGCAGGTGCGTCGCGGCAGCCAGGAGGCGGCCGAGCGCAACAAGCAGCGGGAGGCCGAGTTCCGCGCCGCCCGCAACGAGCAGGCGGCCCTGCTGCAGCAGGCCCGCGCGCAGCTTGAGAAAGAGCTGGGCACCTCCCAGCAGCTCGAGCAGCGCTTCGCCCAGGGCGAGCAGCAGCTGGGCGAGCTGACCGGCCAGCTGCAGGAGCGGCTGGGCACGCTGGGCGAGCTGTTCGGCGTCGTCCGTCAGGTCGCTGGCGACACCCGCGGCGTCGTCGAGGAGTCGCTGGTTTCGGGCCAGCTCCCCAACCGCGCCGAGCCGCTCGACGCGCTGGCCCAGTCCAAGGAGCTGCCGAGCATCGAGCAGCTGCAGAACCTCTGGTACCTGATCCAGCAGGAGATGACCGAGACCGGCCGCGTCGCCAAGTTCGACACGACGATCGTGACGACCAGCGGCGAGCAGGTGCAGGCGCCGGTCGTGCGCGTCGGTCCGTTCGTCGCCTTCACCGACGGCGGCTACCTGCGCTACGACAGCGCCCAGGGCAAGTATGTGGAGCTCGCCCGCCAGCCGGCGGACCGCTTCACCGGCCTGACCTCCAGCTTCATCGACACCCAGAGCGGCCTCGCCGACATCGCCCTCGATCCGTCGCGCGGCCAGCTGCTGGCCCTGCTGATCCAGGAGCCGACCCTGCGCGAGCGTATCGACCAGGGCGGTGTGGTCGGCTACGTCATCCTCTTCATCGGCCTGATCGGCCTCCTGCTCGCGCTGGAGCGCATCGTCACCCTGACGCTCACGGGTGCGAAGGTGCGGTCGCAGATGCGCAGCAAGGAGATCAGCAAGTCCAACCCGCTGGGCCGCGTCCTCGCCATCTACGAGGAGAACCGGACCGTCGACGTGGAGACGCTGGAGCTCAAGCTCGACGAGGCGATCCTGCGCGAGATCCCGCGCCTGGAGCGTGGCATCAGCACCATCAAGGTGTTCGCCGCCATCGCCCCGCTGCTGGGTCTGCTCGGCACGGTCACCGGCATGATCAAGACCTTCCAGGCGATCACGCTGTTCGGCACCGGCGATCCCAAGCTGATGGCGGGCGGCATCTCCGAGGCGCTGGTCACCACGGTGCTGGGTCTCGTCGTCGCCATCCCGCTGGTCATCCTCTACTCCCTGTGCTCCGGCCGGGCGAAGTCCGTGGTCGAAGTGCTGGAGGAGCAGAGCGCCGGGCTGATCGCCCAGCGCGCCGACGAGGAGCATTTCCGTGACCGCGCTGCTTGAGGCCTACCGGGGCATCCAGGTCTTCCTGGAAACCGGCGGTGATGTCCTCTTCCTGATCATGCTCGTCACGTTCATCCTGTGGGCGCTGATCATCGAGAGGTTCATCTACAACGCGTTCCAGCATCGGCACGTGTTCAACGACGCCGTCGCGCGCTGGGAGGCCCGCAAGGACAAGAAGTCCTGGTATGGCCACCAGTTCCGGGCGTTGCTGATCTCCGAGGCCCGGCAGAAGGTCGAGAGCAACATCTCGATGATCAAGACAATGGTCGCGATCGCCCCTCTGCTCGGTCTGCTCGGCACGGTGACGGGCATGGTCGCGGTGTTCGACGCCATGGCGGTCCTTGGCACGGGCAACCCCCGTGCCATGGCCTCGGGCGTGTCGCAGGCCACCATCCCGACCATGTCGGGCATGGTGGTGGCCATCTCCGGTCTCTATTTCAGTTTCATGCTGCGGCGCCGGGCCGATCGCGAGATCGAGCGGCTGGCCGACACCTTGGTCATGGAGTGATCCGCAATGCGAGCGAAGCGTCACGGGACCGCGGAGGAGCCGGAGATCGATCTGACTCCGATGCTCGACGTCGTGTTCATCATGCTCATCTTCTTCATCGTGACCGCCAGCTTCATCAAGGAGGCGGGCATCGAGGTCTCGCGTCCCGACGCCGTGACCGCCACGGTGCAGGAGCGCGCGAACATCGTCGTCGCGGTGACGGAGAATGGCGAGGTCTGGATCAATCGGCGACAGATTGACCGGCGCGCGATTCGTGCCAACATCGAACGTCTGCACGCGGAGAATCCGCAGGGCGCCGTCGTCATCACCGCGGACGAGAAGTCGGACACCGGCCTCGTCATCGAGGTGATGGATCAGGCCCGGCAGGCGGGCGTTTACAACATCTCCATCGCCGCGGACGTTCAGTGACCGGCGCGACCGTGGAGGAGGGCAGGATATGATCGCACGTTACGGGGCCGCGCTGGCCGCCGCCGTCCTCATCACCTTCAGCCTATTCTGGCTGATGCAGTACCTGATCATCGGGCAGTCGGCGAAGCTCGACGAGGGTGACAAGGTTCGCCTGATCGACTTCGTCCGTCTGCAGCGCGACACCCAGCCGGAGACGAAGGACCGCAAGCCGCCCGATCGTCCGCCGCCGCCGGAGGCTCCGCCGGAGCCGCCGCGCATGCAGGCCGACAACGTCAATCCGACGGGCAACTCGGTCGACATCGGCACCGTGCCGATCGACACCGGGCTGAACCTCGCCGGTCCGGGCGCGCTCGGCCCGCCCGCCGACGCGGAGGCGATCCCGCTGTTCCGTATGGCGCCGCAGTATCCGGAGACTCCCGCCGCTGCGGGCTCTCCTCGGACAGGTCGTGCTGCTCGCGGGGATCGCGGGCCAGGT
>JAJUIU010000075.1 GCA_029267445.1 Rhodospirillaceae bacterium | reverse complement strand
GGTGACGTCGGGCGGGCGCAGGTAGAAGGGGTCGGCCGGGTGGTCCGGGATCGCCGCCGTCGGCAGGGCCGCCGCGATCCGGGCCACCGCAGCCGCCTCCCCCGCCCCGGTCCAGGGGGCGACCGCCACCCCGTCGGGGCGGCCGAGGGCCGCCAGCGTCCGTTCGGCCGCGTCGCCCGCCAGCAGCAGCGGCCCCGCCGGAAGCCGCGAGGACACGAATTGCGGCAGGTCCGGCGGCAGCACGTCGGCCGGGTCGAACAGCGGCGCCAGGTCCGGCGCGAAGCCCTGGAGGTAGAGGTCGTCGCGCCGGCTTTCGACACAGACCAGGAGGGTGCCGCCGGCGATCCGGTCCGGCGGCACGGCATGGGCGAAGGCGGCGAAGCTGGTGACGCCGACCAGCGGCACGCCCGCGGCCAGCGCGAACCCCCGCGCGGCGGCGAGCCCGATGCGCAGCCCGGTGAAGGTGCCGGGCCCCACGGTGACGCCGATGCGGGACAGGTCGGCGAAGCCCACACCCGCCGTGTCCAGCACCGCCCGCACCAAAGGCACCAGCCGTTCCGCCTG
The DNA here is from genome assembly GCA_029267445.1 of Rhodospirillaceae bacterium. Taxonomy (GTDB): domain Bacteria; phylum Pseudomonadota; class Alphaproteobacteria; order Azospirillales; family Azospirillaceae; genus JAJUIU01. Next base: position 21,447 of record JAJUIU010000075.1, on the reverse strand, counting down.
TCCGCGCTGCAGCGGTTCGCCGATGGCGGCCAGGACGCGGCCCGCGCGCGCCGACCAGACGGCGGCGGCGCAGGCGCTGGCCGCCGTGTCGATCCCCAACACGAGATCGGGGGCCGGATCGGGGACAAGGTCGGGCGCTGCGTCTGTCATCTCTGGATCGGGCGGCCGGGCGTGGTAGAGAGGGGCGTTCCGCCCCATCCGTCATGCGCCACGATGACCGCCTCCCCGCCTTTCGTCGCGATCGCCCCGCCCCGCTTCGACGTGGCCTTGGACATCCGCTATGCCACGGCCGACAACCTGACGGGAAGGCCGATCTACGCCCGGCCGCTGTGCCTGCTTCACCCGGTGGCGGCGGAGCGGCTGGCCGTGGCCGTCGGGCTGGCGGCGGCGATCGGGCTGCGCCTCAGGCTGTTCGACGGCTACCGGCCGCCCGCGGCCCAGTGGGCGCTGTGGGAGGCCCTGCCCGACCCTCGCTTCATCGCCGACCCGCGCAAGGGGTCCACCCACGCGCGCGGTGTGGCCGTCGATCTGACGCTGGAGACGCGGGACGGCGCCCCGCTCGACATGGGCACGGCGTTCGACGACATGAGCGAGCGCGCCTACCACGCGGACACCGCCGTCCCGGCGGAAGCCCAGCGCAACCGGTTCATCCTGCTGGGGCTGATGGCGGCGGCGGGGTTCCAGCACTACGCCTATGAATGGTGGCACTACCAGCTTCCCGACGCCGCCGCCTTCCCGCTGGTGGAGGACGGGGCGCTGGGCCCGGCTGTGATGTGACCCGGCCTCAGAGGATGGCGCAGACCTCATCGAAGGCGAAGCGGGGGTTCCGGGGGAACAGCTTCGCCGGGTCGCCGTAGCCGAGATTGCACAGGAAGTTCGCCTTCACCCGGCCATCCGGCCAGAACTCCGCCTCCAGCTTCGCGGCGTCGAAGCCCGACATCGGTCCGCAGTCCAGCCCCACCGCCCGCGCCGCCAGGATGAAGTAGCCGCCCTGGAGGGAGCTGTTGCGGAAGGCCGTCGGCTCGGCGCTCGGTTTGCCCTCGAACCAGGACCGGGCGGTGGGGTCGTGGGGGAACAAGGCCCCCAGATGCTCGTAGAAGCGGGTGTCGTAACCCAGCACCGCCGTGACGGGGGCCGCCATGGTCTTGGCGAGGTTGCCCTGGGACAGGGCCGGGCGCAGCCGCTCCTTCGCCGCCGGGCTGGCGAGGAAAAGGATGCGCAGGGGCGAGCAGTTGGCGCTGGTCGGGCCCCATTTCATCAGGTCGTAGAGTTCGCGCAGGGTCTCCGGCGCCACCGGCCGATCCAGCCAGGCGTTGTGGGTGCGGGCGTCGCGGAAGAGCAGGTCGCGACCGGCGGTGTCGAGAGTCGTCAAGGCGGAGGTTCCTCGGGTCACCTGGAAACGAAAGGCCCGGCGTCTCCGCCGGGCCACGCTAATGTATGGGGTCGCACAATCGGGGCAACCCTCGGCGGAGGCAACCCTTCGCCGCAGCGCCGCGTCAGCTCGCCGATGGCGGCGGGGTCGCGGCCTCCGCCGCGCCCTCCAGCACGGCCCGGTCGAAGTCGCCGAGGTCGTTGGACCGGATCACCGCGCGGATGGTGCGGATGTAATCCTGGCCCCGCTCCGAATAGCGCTCGAGCCCGGCGGCCAGCCGCAGCCCGTCCAGCGGCTTCCCCTCCCTGCGGAGCGAGGCGCGCAGCGACCGGAAGGGGCGGTAGGCCCGGTGGGTGTTCAGGTTGTGAACGTAGGAGCGCACGCTGGCCATCGGGTCCTCGAAGGCCCGGAAGCGGTGCGACTCCCCCGGCTGGCGGTTGCGCGGCACGATCCCCTCGTGCCGGTCGTTCCAGGTGAGCTGGCCGAACAGGGCGTTGCCGTCCTGGGCGAAGCGGGAGGTGCCCCAGCCGCTCTCCTCCACCGCCTGGGCCAGCGCCAGGGACGGCGGCACAATGTCCACCCGGGCCATCAGGGCGGCGGTGTCGACCTCGCCCGTGTAGGAAACGCCGTAGCGCTCCGCCAGCCGGGCGAGCCAGAACCGATCCTTCGGGGCGAGCGCGAAGCCCGCCTTCTTCTGCTGGTGCAGCAGCGCCAGCCGCTGGCGGTCGCGCTCGATATCCTCGTTCACCAGCAGGATCAGCGGCAGCAGGGCCTTGAAGAAGACGGCCTTGCGCGCCTCGGTGTCGTCCAGCGCCTCCAGGTCGGCCGGCAACGCGGCCAGCACCACGCGCGGCACCGGTGCGGCACCGTCTCGGACATCCTCCACCCGGTAGTTCTTCTCGGCGAACATCGCCAGCAGGGTGCGCGCGTCGACCCGCGTGTCCACCTCCTTCGCCAGCGGCCGCACCGGCGTGGCCTGCGCCACGGTGGGGGCCGGCCGCGACACCGGGACCAGCACGGAGACGGGACCCGCGGCGGCATCGCCGCGCGCGAAATGTCCGATCGTCACCGGCACGGCACCGATGATGGTGAGCGAGACGAGGCCGACGACGCTCCAATGCGGGGCCTTGCGGCCCGCAGTCTCAGCTTTCGGCATGGTTCAAGCGCTCCGTAACCAATTCCAAGCCATCGGGCAGCGTGGGCGGAAATTCCCGTCGCGCGCCGTCCAAACGCCGGAACCAAGTCCGGTCCTCCGATCGTCTCCCGTTCCTCCGGGGCGGTAATTGCTCCGGGGTCCCCTGTCATTGCCGGTGGGGCGCGATCATCGATCGTGCCGCCCCGGTGTGGGAGAGCGCGCCTTCAGCAGTGGGGTCCACACCACACTGCCGATACCTGCCGATCATGTCGATTAAGAGGCAGGGGTACCACCTTAGCGGATCTGCCGAACCTCGACAACCTCGGGGATATAGTGGCGCAGCATGTTTTCGATCCCAGCCTTTAGTGTTGCGGTGGAGCTGGGGCATCCCGCGCAGGACCCCTTCATGGCGAGGTAGACGACACCCTTGTCGAAGCCATGGAAGGTGATGTCGCCGCCGTCCTGGGCCACAGCCGGACGCACCCGCATGTCCAGCAGCTCCTTGATCTGGGCCACCACCTCGTCATCGTCCTCGTTGACGGCGTTGTCGTCGGCGACGGCCTCGGTCAGCACCGGCGCGCCGGAGGCGAAATGCTCCATGATGGCGCCGAGGATGGACGGCTTCAGCAGGTACCAGTCCCGCCCCTCCTCCTTCGTCACGGTGACGAAGTCGGCGCCGAGGAAGACGCGCGTCACCCCTTCCACCGCGAACAGGCGCTGGGCCAGCGGGGAGTTCCCGGCGGCGTCCGCTTGCGCGAAATCCGCCGTCCCGCGGCCGAGCACGTCGCGGCCGGGCAGGAACTTCAGCGTGGCGGGATTGGGGGTTTCTTCGGTCTGGATGAACATGTGCGGCTCTGGCCCTGGGGTTGGCCGCCATCCGGATGCGCCGCGCCGACATCGCCGGCGCGCCACCGGAAGGATGGCGGTGTCAGGGGAAAGTGGGCAGGATCGGCCTCCGGATCAAGCTTCCTCACCGGCGCCCCCTTCCGCCCGTCCCGGCAAAGGCCCCGCGATGCCCGTCAGACAGTACCCCCCACGGTCCCCCGCGATCCCCGGAGAGGCTAGCGCGCCGCCGCCCCCGACGCTGGAGGCCGTGGCGGCCCCGACGGTGCAATGGCTGCTGACCGAGGGCCGGCGGCACATGGCCCTGCCCGACCTGGTCGGCGCCTTCGGGGCGCATCTCCGGGAGCGCGGCGTGCCGCTGGACCGGATGACCCTGCATGTCGGCCTGCTGCACCCCCGCCTGCGGGGCATGACCTACATCTGGTACGCCGACCGCCCGGCGATCGAGACCCTGCAGCGCGAGCACGGGATCGAGCAGAACCCCGAGTTCCGCACCAGCCCGATCTACACGATCATGGAGGAGAAGGCGGATGGGCTGCGGGTACCCATCGCCCGGGTTGACCAGCACCCCTTCCCCATCATCGCCGAGCTGAAGGCGGACGGAATCACGGACTACACCGCCATGCCGCTGGTCTTCGCCAGCGGGCGGCGCAACGTGGCGACCTTCGCCACGCGGGCGGCCGACGGTTTCGAGACCGAGGCGCTGACGCTGGTCTATGACAGCCTGCCGGCGCTGACCGTGCTGCTGGAGGCGCTGACCCTGCGTCTGCTGGCGACGGACCTGCTGAACATCTATGTCGGGCCGGACGCGGGTGCCCGCATCCTGTCCGGCGACATCCGCCGGGGGACCGGTGTGACCATCACCGCCGTGCTGTGGCACTGCGACCTGCAGGGTTTCACGCCCCTTTCGGAGCGGCTGGCGCTGACGGAACTGATCGAGACGCTGAACGCCTATTTCGAGGTGATGGGCGGGGCGGTCGAGAACGAGGGCGGGGAGATCCTGAAGTTCATCGGCGACGCCATCCTGGCCATCTTCCCCATTCCGCCAGGGGCCGCCCCGCAGGAGGTCGCCCGCACCTGCCGGCGCGCGCTGAAGGCCGGGCAGGCGGCGCTGGCCGGGATGGAGACGCTGAACGGCGCGCGGGGGGCGGCCGGACGGCCGCTGCTGGGCAGCGGCATCGCGCTGCACCTGGGCGACGCCATGTACGGCAACATCGGGGCGCCGGACCGGCTGGACTTCACCGTGATCGGGCCGGCGGTGAACCTGGTCAGCCGCCTTCAGGGCCTGACCCGGCGGCTGCAGCAGCCGTTGCTGACGTCAGCGACCTTCGCCGGCGCCTGCCCCGGCCTGCCGCTGAAGAGCCTGGGGTTCCAGCCTGTGAAGGGGGTGGCGGAACCGGTGGAGGTGTTCGGCCTCCGCTGACCCGGCCGCCGATCAGGTGATGGCGTCCAACTGATCGTCCGTCAGGCTGCCGGGCACAACCGTCACGGGGATGCGCAGCGTGCCCGACATCTGGCCGACGATGTAGCTGATCAGGGGACCCGGACCGCCCCGCCCGGCGCCCGCCGCCAGCACGAGGATGGAGATCGACGGCTCCTCCTGGATCAGGGTCAGCAGCTCGTCCTGGCGGTTGCCCTCGCGGATGTAGAGGGCGGGCATGGATCCGGCGATGTCCACCACCTCCTTCGCCAGCGTCTGCAGCAGGCGCTCGGCCTCCTCCCGCTGCTCCTGCTTCATCAGCGCCTCGACCGCACCCCAGTGCTGCAGCTCGCCCGGCTCGATGACGTAGAGCAGGGCCACGCGGCCGCCGGAATTGCGCGCCCGCATGGCCGCGTAGTGCAGCGCCACGGTCATCTCCTCGGTGTCGTCGACGACGACGAGGAAGATGCGCTGGTGGATCTCCTTGGCGATCGATTGCGGCATGGGAACCCCGCTTCACCCTAACCCTTGCGGAACACGATTCCGGCGATCCAGCCGGAGGCCACCGCCAGCATCAAACCGACAACCGCGTAGAGGAACGACTGGCGCCGCGCGAAGTCGGACAGGCTGGCGGAGAACCCGATCTTGGAGACGGAGAGCGGCGTGGTCTGCGCGCTGACCACGTCGCCGTCCCGGATCAGGAAGACGCTGACGGTGTAGAGCCCGGTCGGCACGTTCGCCGGGAAGTAGATCGTGGTGCGGAACAGGCGCTGGCCCAGGAAGGCGACCTGTCCCGTTTCCGTGCCGTAGAGATCGGCGCGCTGCTTGTTGCGGATCAGGGCGGCCCGGAACTCGGCCACACGCTCGGCCGTGTCCTCCCCCTCCGGCACGAGGCGGAGGTGGTCGAGCCCGATCTCGTGCCGCTGGAGCACGGACGGCGGCACCACCCCGTCCAGCGGCATGCTGGTGGCGACGGTGTAGAAGGTGGGCACGCGGGCGAAGGTCATGCTTTCGGTGTTGATCCAGATGCCCGCCACCCTCTCCTTCCGGCGGACGGTGGTCTCGCTCTCCGGGCCCTGGACGACAACCGCCACGGCGCCCGGTCCGCCGCCGCCACCGCCCGCCGGCGGCTCCAGCCCGTCGACCGCGCCGAACAGCACCACCTCCGTCCCGGTGAAACCGGTGGTGATGGCGATCAGGTGGCTGGACAGGTCGGCCACCAGGGACTGCGCCCAGCCTTCGCGCGAGAAGGCGGCCGCACCCGCCCACAGCGACAACCCCGCCGCCAGGGCGCACAGCCCCGCCAGCGCCGCCTTCGCGGGTCGGGAGGAACGCAGGCTCATGTCGAGGGCGGCAGGGTGATGGAATAGAGGTCCTCCGGCCGGAGGACGAGGTCGACGAGAAGCTTCACAGCCACGGCCAGCACCATCAGCGCCAGCAGCGCGCGGGCCTGTTCACCGCGCAGCCGCGTGCCGGCCCGGCTGCCGAACTGCGCGCCGACCACGCCGCCGACCAGCAGCAGCAGGGCGAGCATCACGTCGACGGTCTGGTTGAAGGTCGCCTGCATGAAGGCGGCGATGCCGGTGGTGAAGATGATCTGGAACAGCGAGGTGCCGGCCACCAGCGCCGTCGGCATGCCCAGCAGGTAGATCATCGCCGGCACCAGCAGGAAGCCGCCGCCGATGCCCATGATCGCCACCAGCATGCCGCCGACGAAGCCGATGCCGGCCGGCAACAGGGCGGAGATGTAAAGCCGCGAGCGGGGGAACCGCATCTTGAAGGGCAGGCCGTGCAGCCAGGTGTGGTGGTGCAGCTTGGACCGCACGGCCGCCGGATTCCGCCCGCGCAGCAGCGCGCGGACGCTTTCCCACAGCATCAGCGAGCTGATCACGCCCAGGAAAAGGACGTACATGATGGAGATGGCGAGGTCGATCTGGCCGACCTGCTGGAGCACGCCGAAGACCCAGACGCCGAGGGCCGTGCCGAAGGCGCCGCCGATCATCATGACGGTGCCGAGGCGCACATCGACGTTGCGCCGCCGCCAGTGGCCGAGCACGCCGGACACGCTGGCGCCGACCAGCTGGTTCGCCTGGGTCCCCACCGCCACGGCGGGCGGCACGCCGATGAAGATCAGCAGCGGCGTCATCAGGAAGCCGCCGCCGACCCCGAACAGCCCGGACAGGAATCCCACCACCCCGCCCAGCCCGAGAAGCAGGATGGCGTTGACCGAGATTTCGGCGATCGGGAGATAGACCTGCATCGGCGGGGAGGCGGCCGCGGCTGACGTGGGGGAAAGTGTAACTCCCCGTTGCGGCGGCACGAAACCCTATTCGGTCGCGGAACGATCGCGCCGCGCAGGGCAGACCGCCGATTTCGGCGCGGGTGTGGTGCGGGGGACGCGCCGGGCCAGGAAGGGCGGTTTGCGAAAGTTGCAGAAACGCGCTGTCAGTTAAACCTGCGCGTTGACACGTGCATGCACCGCCCCTCGGAATGGAATGCGGCGGGCCGGATGGTCCAGCCCGCCGCAACAAGGGAGAATTGGCATGCCCAAAATGCCGTTCCTCCTGGTGCTCCGGCTCCCGATCTGGCGGCGGCGTGTGATCCACATCGTCGTCAGGCTGGAGCGGGCCTAGGAGCGGACGGGTCGGGGTGACAGCCCCGGCCCGTCCACCCTTGAATATATGCGCAACCGGGACCCTTGTCCAACCGCCACGTGTCCGGACCTGAGGCCCGCTCGCCCTCAGGACGTCCGCGCCGGGGATGGGGCCGGCGCTTGCGCCGCTTCGACCAGCGTCTCGATCAGCAGGGTCATGGCGCGGACCTGGTCGAGCAGGGTCATGCCCGTGCGGCCCTGGCGGTCCCGCACCTGCTCCGGCAGGGGCGGCAGGTGGACGAAGCCGCAGGGAATGTCCAGCCGCGCCCCGGCGATGCGCTGGCGGGCCTGGAAGAAGATGTGGTTGCAGAGATAGCCGCCGGCGTCCCGGCTGACGGAGACGGGCGTGCCCGCCGCCTCCAGCCGGTCACGGATCAGGTCCACCGGCAGGGTGGACCAGTGGCCGACAGGCCCGCCGGGCAGGATGGGGCGGCCACGCCGGACCGTGCCGTCGTTGTCGGCATGGCGCGTGTCGTCGAGGTTGAGGGCCACGCGCTCCAGCCGGATGGATTCGGTCTCGAAGGCGAGACCGCAGAGGATCACCGCGTCGGGGCGGAGCCGGTCCATGGCGTCGAACAGTGCCGCCGGCGCCCGGTCGTAGGCGACGGGCAGGGTGGCGGCATGGATGCGGGCCCCCGCAACCAGCGTGCCGTCCAGCGCCTCCCCGACCAGGGCGGACGGGTTCTCCCGGTATTCCAGGAAGGGTTCGAACCCGGTCAGCAGGATGCGCGTGACGGCGGGCATCCGGGTCAGACCCGCAGCAGCCCGACGATGTCCTTGACCTGGGATATCGTCTTCTCGGCGATGGCCGTGGCCCGCTCGGCCCCGTGCTTCAGGATGCGGTCGATCTCGCCCTTGTCGGCCATCAGGCGGTTCATCTCCGCCGAGATGGGCGACAGCTTGGCCACCGCCACATCCACCAGCACGGCCTTGAAGGCGCTGAACTGGCTGCCGGCATGGTCGCGCAGCACGTCGGCCCGAGTGCGGTCGGTCAGGGCCGCCAGGATGGTGACCAGATTGTCGGCCTCCGGCCGCTTCTCCAGATCCTCCACCGTCTCCGGCAAGGGTTCCGGGTCGGTCTTCGCCTTGCGGACCTTCAGCGCGATCGTGTCGGCGTCGTCGGCGAGGTTGATGCGGCTGTAGTCGCTCTCGTCCGACTTGGACATCTTTTTGGTGCCGTCGCGCAGGGACATGATGCGCGTCGCCTCGCCCTGGATCACCGGGTCGGGCAGGGTAAAGTAATCCTTGCCGTAGTAGCGGTTGAAGGCGCCGGCGATGTCGCGGGCGAGCTCGATATGCTGCTTCTGGTCCTCGCCCACCGGCACGTGGGTGGCGTGGTAGAGCAGGATGTCGGCCGCCATCAGCGTGGGGTAGCTGTAAAGCCCCAGCACCGCGTTGTCGCGCTGCTTGCCCGCCTTCTCCTTGAACTGGGTCATGCGGTTCAGCCAGCCGAGCGGCGTGTGGCAGGCGAAGATCCAGTTCAGCTCCGCATGGCCGGCGACGGCGGACTGGTTGAACAGCACGTTTCGCGCCGGGTCGATGCCGCAGGCGATGTAGGCGGCCGCGACCTCGCGCGTGTTGTTCCGCAGCGTCTCCGGATCGTGGTCGATGGTGAGCGCGTGCAGGTCCACGACGCAGAAGATGCATTCGTAGTCGTTCTGGAGCGCCACCCAGTTCTTCGCCGCCCCGAGATAGTTCCCGAGGTGGAGCTGGCGGGTGGGCTGCATGCCCGAGAAGATGCGGTTCATTGTGGCGCGCGCGGTTCGGGGGATGACGGGCCCCGGTTATGGCGGGCCGGACGGGGCGGGGTCAAGGTGCGCCGGCATCCCGGCCCCCATCCTTCGACAGGCTAAGGATGAGGCCATCGAGGCCGACCATAACGGTACACCTCACCCTGAGCCTGTCGAAGGGGGAGGTTGGGGGCGCGGCGAATGTTACGCCGTGATACGCCGTGTTACGTTCCAGCGGGCCCGTAACACGTCACGACCCTACCAGAGCCGCCACCAGGGGCGGCGGGCGCGGGGGGCCATGCGGCGGGCGAGGCCGTCCAGCTTCTCCTCCAGATAGTCGGTGCGGTATTGCAGGCCGTCGCGCTGGCGGCGCACCTCGCCAAGTTCCCGCGCCTCCTCCAGCCGCAGGGCCTGCACCTCCTCCAGCCTCTCCCGCAGGCGGTCGGCCTCGCGGCGGCTGGCGGCCAGCTCGGCGGACAGCGCCTGGAGCGCGTCGGCCAGATCGTCGCGCGCCAGCGTGTCCTGCCCACCCCGGCCGCGATGCCGGCGGCGCCGGTGGCCCTGATCGGCGTGGGCCTGATCCGGCCTGCGATCGGACTGGCCCTGCTGGCCCGCGCGCAGGGCCGCCGCGGCTTCGCGGAGGCTGCTGTCGTCCTCGGACACGGGGCGGGCGGGCGGCAGGTCGGTCATCGGCGGCACCTTGGCGGGCAAGGCGCGCACCTTGCCGACCCGCGCGCCCCGTGGCAACCGCGCGGCACGTTGAAATCACAGCGATTTCGGGGTGTCGTTACGCTTTCGGAACGAACGCCGCGCGCATCAGTCCTGGATGGCGGCGGGCGGCGGCGCCCCGGCGGCGCGGGAGCGGCGGCGCAGCAGGGCCTTCACCTCCGACAGCCGGGCGGCCCCGGTCAGCAGCGCCAGGACAGCGTAGGAGGCGAGGCCGGACCCGACCAGCAGGCCCAGCGCCGCCACCTCCACCGGCAGGTTCCGCGCCGTCAGCCAGGGCCAGAGCAGGTCGGACACGCCCCACAACGTGGCGCACATGCCGAGCGTGGCGAGCAGGATGCGCCATGTGCGCCGCCAGACCCGGGCGTCGAGCGTGAGCTGCCCGCGCCGGTGCAGGCCCCAGGCCAGCAGCGCCACGTTCAGCCAGGCTGTGAGGCCAGGGGCCAGCGCCAGCCCGACATGCCCAAGCGGGCCGATCAGGGCGAGGGAGACGGCGACGTTGGCGAGCAGCACCACCACCGCCACCCGCACCGGGGCGCGCGTGTCCTGCCGGGCGAAGAAGGCGGCGGCCAGCACCTTGGCGATGATGAAGGCGGGGATGCCGATGGCGAAGGCCCGGAGTGCCGCGGCCGTGGCGGCGGCGGCCTCCGCCCCGAAGGCGCCGCCCTGGAAGACGACGCTGACGATCACCCAGGGGATGGTGATGAGCGCCGCCGCCGCCGGAAGGCCCAGCAGCAGCGCGAACTCGAGGCCCCGGGACATGGCGTCGCGCACGCCGTCGCGGTCGTCCTCCAGCACCTTCTGGGACAGGAGCGGCAGCAGGGCCGTGCCGATGGCGACCCCGATCACCGCCATGGGAAGCTGGTTCAGCCGGTCGGCGTACTGGAGATAGGAGACGGCCCCCGTGGGCAGCCAGGAGGCGAGGTTGGTGCCGATCAGCAGGTTGAACTGGTAGACGCCGGCCCCCAGCACGCCCGGCGCCAGCAGGGCGAACAGCCGCTTCACCCCCGGCGTCAGGGTGGGCCGCCGCAGCCGCAGCGACATGCCCACGCGCCTGGCCGCCACCGCCAGCCAGACGAGCTGGAGGAAGCCCGCCAGCGGCACGCCCCAGGCCAGCATCAGGTGGGGCGGCACACCCAACGGCCCGCACAGCAGCAGGCCGGTGATCTGCACGAGGTTCAGCAGGATCGGGGCCGCCGCGAAGGGGCCGAAGCGCCCCAGCGCGTTCAGGATGGAGCCGAGCAGGGCCGTCAGCGAGATCAGCGTCAGATAGGGGAAGGTGATCCGGCCGAGGGCGACGGCGAGATCGAACTGCGCCGGATCGTCGGTGAAGCCCGTGGCCAGCACCGCCACCACCAGCGGCATGGCAAGCGCCATCACCGCGCTGAACAGCAGCAGGGCGGTGACCATGACGGCCAGCGCCTCCTCCGCCAGCCGCTTGGCGCCGTCGTGCCCCTCGCGGTGCAGCTCGCCCTTGAACAGGGGCAGGAAGGCGGCCGTGAAGGCGCCCTCCGCGAACAGACTGCGGAACAGGTTCGGCAGGCGGAAGGCGACGAAGAAGGCGTCCGCCTCCGGCCCCGCGCCGAGGATGCGGGCCATCAGCGTGTCGCGGATGAAACCCGCCACCCGGGACAGCATGGTGATGCCGCCGACGGTGGCGATGGCGCGGGCGAAACTCATGGGGGTGGGCGCGACCGGACGGCCTTGGGAGGTGACATCCGCCGGATTAGCGGAAAAACGCGGCGACAGGAAGGCGTGGCCGCCGGATGTCGCTCATTCGGCGGCGCGGTCGGGCGCCCGGTCTGTGGACCGGCGGCGCACTGGGCGGGTGGGCTTCGCCGCCTCGGCCACCATCGCCGGGTCCTCCAGCGCGTTCAGCAGGGCCGCACGGATCTGGGCCAGCTTGCCGGCATGCTCCACCTTCAGGCCGAACACGTCCTTCACGTAGAAGACGTCCACGGCCATGTTGCCGTATGTGGCGATCTTGGCCGAGGTGATCTGGAGGTTGAGGCCGGTCAGCGCGCGGGTGACGTCGTAGAGCAGGCCGGGGCGGTCGCGGCCGTTCACCTCGATCACCGTGTGGGCGTTGGAGGCCTTGTTGTCCACCAGCACGCGCGGCGGCACCCGGAACACGCCGACGCGGGGCGGAAGGGCCGTGCGGCGGCGGGCCAGCTCGTCGGCAAGCCGCACCTCGCCGGCCAGCGCCTTCTCCACCAGCACGGCCAGCCGGGCCCGCTTCTCGCCCGACTCGAAGCCGCCGGCACCGGGCGCCTGACCGGCCGCCTGGACGGAGAAGACGTCGAGCGCCATGCCGTTCGCCATGGTGAAGATGCGGGCGTCCACGATGTCGGCCCCGGCCAGGGCGAGCGCGCCCGCGAGGCGGGAGAACAGGCCCGGATGGTCGGCGGTGTAGATCGTCACCTCCGTCACCGAGCGGGCGCGGTCGGCGCGGGTGTCGATGGTGAGCGGGGCGCGCGTCCGCTCCGCCTCCCGGATGATGCGGGCCTGATGGGCCAGCGTGCCCGCGTCGAAGGCGAGCCAGTAGTTGGGATAGCCCCGGTCGAGATGGGCCGCGACGTCGTCCGCCGGCCAGTCCGCGAGCGCCGCCCGCAGCCCCTCCTGCGCGGCCGTGACGTGCCGTGCCTGCCCCTCCGCCGCCACCGTGCCGGACAGCATCAGCTCCTCCGCCCGGGAATAGAGCTGGCGCAGCAGCGTGGCCTTCCAGTTGTTCCAGCGGCCCGGGCCGACGGCGCGGATGTCGGCCACGGTGAGGCAGAGCAGCAGCTTGAGGCGTTCCGGCGACTGCACCGTGGCGACGAAGTCCTGGATGGTCTTGGGATCGTCCAGGTCGCGCTTGAGCGCCACCGAGGACATGGCGAGGTGCCAACGCACGAGCCAGGAGACCGTCTCCGTCTCCTCCTCCGTCATGCCGAGGCGGGGGCACAGCGCCTCCGCCACCTTGGCGCCCAGCACGGAATGGTCCCCGCCCCGGCCCTTGGCGATGTCGTGGCAGAGGACCGCGACATAGAGTGCCCGGCGGGAGTTGACCGTGTGGATCACCTCCGACGCCAGCGGCAGCTCGTCCCGCAGCAGCCCCGCCTCCACCTTGTGCAGGATGCCGAGGGCGAACAGCGTGTGCTCGTCCACCGTGAAGTGGTGGTACATGTCGAACTGCATCATGCCGACGATGCGCCCGAAATCGGGCACGAAGCGCCCCAGCACCCCCGCCTCGTTCATCCGGCGCAGCGCCACCTCCGGATCGCGGCGGCTGGTCAGCACGCGCAGGAACAGCTCGTTGGCGACCGGGTCCTCGCGCAGCTTCGGCCCGATCAGCGACAGCGCCCGCGTCATCGCGCGCAGGGCGCCGGGGTGGATATCGAGATCGTGGTCCTGTGCGGTGTGGAACAGCCGGATCATGTCCACCGGCCTTTCGCGGAACTGCTTGTCGTGGCGGATGTTCAGGCGCCCGGCGTCGACCTGGAAGCCGTCCAGCTCCGACCGGCCGAAGGCGCGGCGCAGGAAGCTGAACCGGGTCGGGCGCTTGCTCTCCTGCTCCAGGTTGGCGCAGAGGATACGGGTCAGGTCGCCCACGTCCTTCGCCACCAGGAAGTAGTGCTTCATGAAGCGCTCCACGCCGCTGGTGCCGGCGTGGTCGGTGTAGCCGAGGCGGCGCGCGATCTCCGGCTGCACGTCGAAGGTCAGCCGATCCTCCTGCCGGCCGACCAGGAAGTGCAGGTGGCAGCGGGCGGTCCACAGGAAGTTCTGCGCCTTGGCGAACTTCTGCGCCTCCTCCGGCAGCAGCACGCCCCGGTCCACGAGCTGCGGCACCGTCTCCACCTGGTAGGCGTACTTGGCGATCCAGAACAGGGTCTGCAGGTCGCGCAGCCCGCCCTTGCCCTCCTTGATGTTGGGTTCCAGCACATAGCGGCTGTCATGGACCTTGCGGTGGCGGGCGTCGCGCTCCGCCAGCTTGGCCTCGATGAAGGCGGTGGCGGAGCGTGCCACGATCTCCTTGGCGTAGCGGCGCCGCAGCTCGGCGAACAGCTTCTGTTCGCCCCACAGCCAGCGCGCCTCCAGCAGGGCCGTGCGGATGGTGACGTCGTCGTTCGCCTGGCGGACGCATTCATCGACGCCGCGCACGGCGTGGCCGACCTTCCAGCCCATGTCCCAGAGCATGTAGAGCATGTACTCGACCACCTGCTCCACGCGCGGCGCCCGCTTGTAGGGCAGCAGGAACAGCAGGTCGACGTCGGAGAAGGGGGCCAGCTCGCCCCGGCCGTAGCCGCCGGTGGCGACGATCGCGACCCGCTCGGCCGACGTGGCCTCGGCGGTCGGGAACACGTGGTTGACGGTGAAGTCGGCGAGCGCGGCGACGATGGCGTCGGCCAGGGCCGCCGTCTCCGCCACGCAGGCCTCGCCGGTCCCGCCGGCGAGGAAGCGCTCCCGGATGCGGCCCCGGCCCTCCTCCAGCGCCTGCTTCAGCAGGGCCAGCGCCGGGGCGCGCAGCGCGTCGACACCGCCGTCATGACGCTCCACCAGCGCGTCCAGGCGGCGGCCGAGTTCGGGTCGCAGGGTGGAGGCGCGCAGGGCGGGCCGGCTCGCGGCCTTGGCGGGGGGAAGGGCGGGAGAAAGGACGGTGTCGGGCATCGCTGATCCGGCTGCGGACCGATCTGGCCGCGCGCCCAGTCTGCCACGGACGCGCGCCGAACCCTAGCGGGCAGTCGGGCAGGGGATTCAAGGGCCGGGGCGGGCTACAGGCGGCGCAGATCGGCCGCAGGCTTGCCGTCCGGGCCGATCGCCTTGTGCCCGATCAGCAGGATGTCCACGCGCTCCCCATCGTGGGAGAGGGGCAGCAGCAGGCGGGCATAATGCATGTAGCGCCCGTCGTGACGGACGTACTCCTCCTCGTCCAGGCGGGGTTCCATGCTGTCGACGACGCTCGCGTAGCAGTCGAAGATGCTGTCGCTCTCGCCGTCCAGGTCGATGTCCCGGAGCATGCGGCCGGTCAGCTCCTCCCCGAAGCGGCTGACGATCTCGGTCCCGGTCAGGCGGATGCGGAAATCCAGCGGGTCGCGCTGCACGTCCACCAGCATGACGTAGGGCAGGATCGACTTGATCTCCGCCGGATCGAGATCGGACCGGGTGGGGCAGCAGCGATCGCCCTTGAGCCCGGTCCAGTAGGCATGGAGATGTCGCAGATCGGGGTCGTTGATCGCAGTCGGGTCGAGCGCCATCGGAGCTTCACACGCGGTCCATCGCGGCACGATACATCGTTCGGAGCGGACCGGAGGCAAGCGCGCCCGTCGGAAGAATCGCCGTCCGAGGCCGCCTAGGCGGCACTCCCGTGCCGGCCGGCCGCCCGGGACAGGCGCTTCGCGTTCGCGGACGCGGCCTTGTGGTAGGGGCCGAGGCCCAGCTTGGCCAGCCGGCTGGTGGCCAGCGCCAGGCGCGAGGCCGCGATCTCCGCCGCGTCGAGGGTCGCCTCCGCATAGCGGTTCTGGGCGGTGGCGACCTCGCCCGGATGGCGGGCGAAGATCAGGCGCAGTGCGGCCTCCTCGTTGGCGGCGGTCTGCTTGGCGCTCCAGTCCCAGAAGCCGTCGCGCACGACGCGGAAGCCCTCCGCCATGGCGGTGCCGGCGGCGGCGGCGGCCTCCAGCTTCTCCCAGCCCATGCGGCGGAATTCCGGGTCGGCCAGGGTGGCGGGATCGGTCACGGCCTCGGCCAGCATGGCGAGGCGGAGCGCGATCGTCTGCTGCGCGGCCAGCGCCATCTCCCCGAAGACGGTGGCGGTGGCCGTCAGCTCCGCCCCGACCTCCGTGCCGCGCCGCAGCGTGGAGGCGAAGGGAAGGCCGGCGAACGGGTCGATCGGGCTGGGGTGGCGGGCCTTGTGGCTGGCCATGGATGATCCTGCTGTTCCGTGGGCGGCCGGACGGACCGGCCTATGCTGCACTGCACAACAGGAAGCATGCGCCCCTCGTTCCGCCCTGTCCAGTGAGCAGGATCAATTCATGCGGGGGGCCTCAGGCCGAAAGCGCGCGCTCCAGGTCGCGGATCAGGTCGGCCGGGTCCTCCAGCCCCACGGACAGGCGCACTGTGCCGGGGCGGATGCCGAGATGCGCGCGCTCCTCCTCCGTCAGGCGCTGATGGGTGGTGGTGGCCGGGTGGGTGATCAGGCTTTTGCTGTCGCCAAGATTGTTGGAGATGCTGATGACGCCGAGCGCGTTCATGAAGCGGAAGGCGCGGGCCTTGGCGTCAGCCTCCGGCGCCTTCAGGTCGAAGGCGATCAGGTTGCCGCCGGCCTTCATCTGGGCCCGGGCGAGGGCGCGCTGCGGATGGCTGTCGAGGCCGGGATGGATGACGCGGGCGACGGCGGCGTGGCCCTCCAGGAAGCGGGCGACGGCGTCGGCCCCGGCGCACTGGGCGCGCACGCGCAGCTCCAGCGTCTCCAGCCCCTTCAGCAGGACCCAGGCGTTGAAGGGGCTCATGCTGGGGCCGGTGTGGCGCATCCAGGGGCTGAGGCGGGCGGCGATCTCCTCGTCGCAGAGGATGGCCCCGCCCAGGCAGCGGCCCTGGCCGTCGATGTGCTTGGTGGCGGAATAGACGACCAGGTCGGCGCCGAAATCCTTCGGCTTCTGCAGCACGGGGGTGGCGAAGACGTTGTCCACCACCACCAGCGCACCCGCCCGCTTCGCCAGCCCGCAGACATGGGCGAGGTCCACGATCTCGAGGCAGGGATTGCTGGGGCTCTCCAGGAAGACCATGGCGGCGGGCGTGGCCAGCGCCCGTTCCCAGCCGGCCCGGTCGGTGGCGTCCACCAGGACCGTTTCGATCCCGAAACGGGGTGCGATGTCCTTGACGATGAACAGGCAGGAGCCGAACAGGGCGCGGCTGGCGACGATCCGGTCCCCGGCCTTCAGCAGGCCCATGACGCTGGCGAAGACGGCGGCCATGCCGGTGGCCGTGGCGTAGCAGCGGGGGAACCCCTCGTACGCGGCCAGCCGGTCCTCGAACATGGCCACGGTGGGGTTGCGGAAGCGGGAATAGACGAAGCGCACCCCCTCGTTGGCGAAGGCGTGCTCCGCCTCCTCCGCCGTGCGGTAGACGAAGCCGGAGGTCATGAAGATGGCCTCGCTCGTCTCGTCGAAGCCGCTGCGCCGCGTGCCCGCGTGCACCAGGAGGGTCTGGGGCAGGGTCTGGGGGTTCAGGCCGTCCGCCGTGAAGCCGCGCGTGGTGTCGTCCGCCATGTCCGGTCCCGTGATCGCCGCGCCGCAGATGCGAAAAACGCTCCGCCCGGAGGGACGGAGCGCGGACGGCCAGGGGTCGGGGCGGGCGCGGGCCACGACCTTTTAGCAGCGTGTTTAACGTGGCCTGCAAGCCGGTCCGCAAATCGCCACGGGCGTCGAACGACGCCTCGGGGAGGGAAGCCGACCCCGGCCGGGCTTGTCAAGCGCGGGCGCGCCACGTGGCCCCTGGGCGCGGTTGCGGCGGCCGGGCATCCGTGCTAGTCCCCCCGCGCGCGATTTCCGGCGCGGCGCCGATCCAGGCCCGGGCCAGACCCCCTCAGGAGTTCCAGTCCCATGACCGATGAAACCGCCGCCGGCAACGGCAGCGAAGGTGCCGGCGGCAACGGCGAGGCCCCGAAGCAGGGCCAGCGCATGGCCGCCCCGCTGATGGTGAACGCCCAGTACGTGAAGGATTTCTCCTTCGAGAACCCGCACGCGCCGCAGTCGCTGATGGCGCCGGCGTCGCAGCCGAAGATCGACATCCAGGTCGATGTGCAGGCGCGCGGGCTGGGCGACAACCTGTCGGAGGTCATGCTGACCATCCGGGCGGAGGCGACCAACGCCGACCGCACGGCCTTCATCGTCGAGCTGGCCTATGGCGGCATCTTCACCCTGGCCCCGATGCCGCAGGAGCAGGCCAAGGCCCTGCTGCTGATCGAGGCGCCGCGCCTGCTGTTCCCGTTCGCCCGCCAGATCGTGGCGGAGGCGACGACCAATGGCGGCTATCCGCCGCTGGTGCTGCAGCCGATCGACTTCGTCGACCTGTACCGCCGCCAGATCCTGGCCCAGCAGGCCGGGGCCGCCGGCGGGGAGCCGGTGGGCACGGCCTGAGAGGGCGTAGCCTCGGAGGGCGCGGCCTGGGAGGGCGGGGCGGGGCCTAATCCGCCGCCGTCGCCCGCCCGGCCAGTTCCCCGATCACCTGGTTCAGCCGGCCCCAGTTGACCGGCTTGGTCAGATATTCGTCGAACAGCCGGGCGCTGAGATGGCGGTCCCGGTTCTCGGGCAGCGCGTCGGCCGACAGCGCCACGATGGGGATGCCCGCCAGCGGCGGCGGCAGCCCCCGGATGACGGCGGCGGCCGTGTCGCCGTCCATCTCCGGCATCTGCATGTCCATCAGCACGATGTCGAAGCCGCCGGCCCGCACCGCCTCCACGGCGCGCGCACCATCCTCCACCGCGACGACGCTGTGGCCCATCCGTTCCAGCATGGTGCCGATCAGCAGCCGGTTGACCTGATTGTCCTCCGCCACCAGGACGCGCACGCGCCCGGCGTCGGCCGGTGCCGGCTTCGCGACCGCTCCGGCCGGGGCCGCCGCCTCGGGGCGGTCGACGGCGGCCATGCGGACGGTGAAGCTGAACACCGAGCCCTGGCCCGGCACGCTTTCCGCCTGGATGCTGCCGCCCATCATGGAGACCAGCCGCTTGCAGATGGCGAGGCCGAGGCCGGTGCCCCCGAACCTGCGCGTGGTGGAGGCGTCGGCCTGGGTGAAGCTTTCGAACAGCATCGGCAGCACCTCGGGGGCGATGCCGATCCCGGTGTCGGCGACCGAGAAGCGCAGCCGCCATTCCGCACCCTGCCGCTCCGCCTCCGCCAGCCGGATCTCGATCCGGCCCTGATGGGTGAACTTCACCGCGTTGCCGACCAGATTCATCAGGATCTGCCGCAGGCGGGTGGGGTCGCCCAGCATCTCCGGCAGCAGGCAGGCGGGGGTGACGGCGCGCAGCTCCACGTTCTTCTGGGCCGCCGCCGGGGCGAACAGGCGCCGGACGTCGTCGAGCAGGGCCGGTAGGCTGATCGGGATCTCCTCCAGCACCAGCTGCCCGGCCTCGATCTTGGAGAAGTCCAGGATGTCGTTCAGCACGACCAGCAGGCTGTCGGCGGAGGAGCGCAGCGTGTCCAGGTAGCGCCGCTGCTCGGACGAGAGTGCTGTGCCCAGCAGCAGGTCCACCATGCCGATGACGCCGGTCATGGGCGTGCGCAGCTCGTGGCTCATCACCGCGAGGAAGCGGGATTTGGCCCGGCTGGCCGCCTCCGCAGCGTCGCGCGCCCCCTCCAGCTCGCGGGCGAGCGCCGTCATCTCCGCCGCCTGCCGCTCCAGCCGGTCGCGCGCCTCCTCCAGCTCCAGCTCGCGCTGCTTGCGCTCGGTGATGTCCTGGAGGGCGCCGACATATTTCAGCAGCTCCCCGTTCTCCCCGAACACGGGCCCGCCGACCTCGCGCACGTAGCGGGTCTGCCCGTCCGGCCGGCGGATGCGGTATTCGACCACGTAGGTCCGCTTGGACTTGGCGATCTCCACCGCGTGGGTGCGGTAGTATTCGCGATCGTCGGCATGGACCCAATCCAGCTGCCGGTCGAAGGTGTCCATGGTGGCGAGGTAGGTGTCGACGTCGACGCCCCGGATCTCCGCCAGCTCGGGCGAGCAGTAGATCGTCCGGCGGCTGGGCCGGTCCCAGACCCAGTAGCCGAGGCCCGCCAGACCCGCCGTGTAGCGCTGCATTGCGGCGCGGGTCTGCAGCTCCGCCTCCGCCCGCTTCTGCTCCTCGATGTCGATGACGATGCCGTTGAAGACGATCTCGTCCGGCCCGACGCGGACCGGGCGGGAGGCGCCGCGCCACCAGCGGGCCGACCCGTCGGGCAGGATGAAGCGGCCCTCGAACGACCAGTCGGCGTCGTTGGCGATCGCCGCCGCGACGCTGTCCGCCCAGCGCTGGCGGTCCTCGGGATGGATCGGCAGCAGGGTCCAGTCCCGCTCCAGCTCGGCGGCGGGGATGCCGTACATTTCCAGCGACCGGGGGCTGACATAGGAATAGCCCTGGCTGCCGTCGGCCCGCTGGTACCACTGGTAGACCATGCCCGGCACGGCGGCGATCAGGTCGCGCAGGCGGCGTTCCTTCTCCCGCAGCTCCGTCACGTCCACGCCCAGGCTGACGATGCCGCCGTCGGCCGTACGGTGTTCGGTGACCCGGATGATCCGTCCGGAGCGCAGCCGCCGTTCGAACGGGGCGCCCGGGTCGCGGTGCCGGGCCAGCCGCTCGGCCATCCAGGCCTCCGGATCGCCCTCCGGCTGGACCATCCCGGTCTCCACCGCGTGGCGCAGGATGTCCGCGAAGGTGGCGCCCTCACGCAGGGCGGGGGCGAGTTCGGGATAGAATTCCCGGAACCGGCTGTTGGTCATCACCACCCGGTCCTGGGGATCGTAGAGGATGAAGCCGTCGTTCAGCCGCTCGATCGCGTCGCGCAGGCGGCTTTCGGCGTCGCGCAGCGCGGTTTCCATCCGCGACAGGTTGGTGATGTCGGTATGGGCGCCCACGAGGCGCACCGCCCGGCCGTCGCGGTCCGTCTCCTTGATGGCGCGGCTGTAGATCAGCACCGTGCCGCCCCGCTTGTGGCGGAAGCGCTGCACCGCCTCGAACACGGGCGCCCGGCCGGCCACGTAATCCTCCACCAGGGCCAGCGCCGTCTCCAAATCCTCCGGGAAGATCAGGGATTTCCAGGTCTCCAGCGTGTTCGGCAGCTCCGCGTCGGCATAGCCGAACTGGGCCTTCCATTGCGGCGAGAACCAGATGCGGCCGGTGACGAGGTCCCAGTCCCAGATGCCGTCGCGCGCCGCCGTCACCGCCAGTTCGAACCGGTCGCGGGTGGATTTCAGCTCCCGCTCCAGCCGGGCCTGGTCGCCGAGGTCGGTGACGGTGAGCAGCAGCGCCTGCCCGGCCAGGCGGGCGCGGAGGCGCAGACGGCCGTTCTCTGTGTCGAACTCCGTGGAAAAGGGCCCGCCGTCGCGCAGCGTCGCCTCGATCTCCTGGCGGAAGGGGGCGAGGGGCGCCAGCGCCGACAGGGGAAGCCCGGCCTGGGCGCCCAGCAGCCGTTCGGCCGCCGGATTGGCGACGGCCACCATCGGCCCGGCGGGCCCGGCCACGACGGCCGCCAGCGCCTCGCCAGAGGCGTCGACAAGGGCGGCCAGCAACGCGCCGTCGTCCGGCACGGCGATACTGGGGATGGTCAATGGCACCGTGCGCTGCATCGGCGGCGGCCCGGGCTCCACGCTGGCGAAACGAGTCCCTTTATACACGTTTCGGGTCAAGGATGGCCGCGTTCATCGGGATGGGTTTCCGGTGGCGGCCAGCGCCTGGAGCGCCCCGGCCGCACCGACCCGGTCGATCTCCACCGACACGGTGCTGAGCCCGGCGGACCGCGCGGCGGACAGGACGGAGTCCGCCTCCGGCAGGGCCGCGTCCACCAGCACGGCGGCCCAGCCGCCGGGGGCGGCGCGGAGCGCCGATGCGGC